>MVQQ01000219.1 GCA_002067555.1 Syntrophorhabdus sp. PtaB.Bin184 | reverse complement strand
AGTACCTCTCGACAGTGATCCAGTTGTAATTCCAGAGTATGTAACCGATGACGAAGAAGACGGCGATGAAGGGAATGGCATCGAACCAGGACTTCCTGCCCCGTTCATCGCCCTTTACGTTGTATACCAGGAAAACAAGCAACAGGCCGAGACCCAGGTGGATCGATCTCTGCATGAGAGCATCGAAGGACCCGAAGAGGGCCGTGTAGATCTGGAAGACAGACAGTGCCACCCCCACGATCGATGCGAATTTCCTGATTACCGGCTTTTCGTGCCAGTATTCCTTCCACGTAAGGGCAGCCATGTCTGAACCTCCTCGATTCGAGCTCGTACTATTTGATCATTTTCTTGCAGTCTCCGATCTCCTGTTGCCTGTTCTCCAGGCGCTGTCACCTTAATAACCTATACAAAGTACCACGCTGTCCGTCGGGTATCATATCTCCATTAAAATCAGACCCATCTGAGAGTTACCGTCTTCTCATCGAGGAACATCTTGACCGAATCCATCCTCGATTTCGCGTTGCCGAAGAAGGAGTCTTTCTTGGACCCGAGCCCGAAGAAGGCGTACGGCTGGGGTATGCCGGCGTTGATGCCCACATTGCCCACCTCCACCTCGCGTATGAACTTGCGCGCGGACTTGCCGCTCTCCGTGACGATGCATGCGCTGTGGCCGTAGTTCGTTGAATTGATCCATGCGATGGTTTCATCGAGGCCGTCCATCCTGATGAGGTTGCACAGGGGTCCGAAGGCCTCTTCCTTCGCTATGTGCATGTCGGTGGTGACATTCTCGAAAACGTTGGCGCCGAGGAAGTATCCCTCTTCGTAACCCTTCACTTTTGCGTTGCGGCCGTCAACAAGGAGTTTGGCCCCTGATTTCAGGCCGGACTCGACGAAGCCGATCACCTGCTCCCTGCCGCCCGGTGTTGTCATTGGTCCGAGTTCCACGCTCTCATCGAGGCCGTAACCCATCTTCAAGGCCTTCGCAGCGGGTATGAGCTTTTCCTTCAAGGCCTTGTAGACCTTGTTGTCACCGATGACGACGACGTTGTCGGAGCCGAGGCACCGCTGGCCGCTCATGCCGAAGCATCCCCTGAGGATGTAATTGACGGACTGGTCGAGGTCGCCGTCGGGCATGATGACGATGGTGTTCTTGCCGTTGCCGTTGAGCGATGACCGCTTTCCGTACTTGCCGCATATCTCGAAGAGCTCCTTGCTCACCCGCGTCGAACCGATGAGCCCCACGCCCTTGACCCTGGGGTCGGAAAGGATGATCTTGTTCAGTTCCCGTTCCGCTCCCATGTGGAGAAGGTTGACGACGCCGGGAGGGAAACCGGACTCATCGATCATCTTTGACATGGCGTCCGCGGCCACCGGGCACTGACGGCTGGGTTTCACGATAACCGTGCAGCCGCAGGCGAGCGCGTAGGGGACGAACGACGACCAGGCATGCATGGGGATGTTACCGGGGGTGATGATAAGGAAGACGCCGACGGGTTCGTGGATGAGGTAGCAGTCTATCCCGTTCGCAAGCTGCTCGACGTGCTCGCCCTTGTAAAACCCGTACATGGAGCTGCCCGCGGACTCGATGTTCTCGACGCACCGCGAGATGGTGCCCCTGCCGTCGCTGATCGTGCAGCCGTGGTCCTGGACGAGGATTCGCGCCAGCTCCTCGTGGTGCTTCATAAAGGTATCCCTGAGGTTGAATATAAGTTTTGCCCTGTCCCTGAAGGGGACGTTCCTCCATTTCCCGAAGGCGGCATGGGCCGCTGCTATGGCCTTTTCCACGTCGTCGGGACCGGCCACGGGGGCCTTTGCGATCACCCTGCCCGTCGCCGGGTTGGTGACATCGAAGTACTTTCCTGTCTGTGGCGTTACCCATTTCCCATTTATGTGCAGATCCAGCTTGCCATAGTTCTTGCTTACTTCTTTCAATAGTGCCATTGTTATTCCTCCTTAAAAGATTGGCTCTCCTAGAATGTCGGGGGTGTTATGACCCAGATGACGATGACGTCTTCGGTTCCGCTGTTGCCCCAGTCGTGGGGGACGGCGGATGAAAAGTAGAAACTCTCGTCCTTGTGGATCTTGTGCAGTTTGTTATCGAGCATAAGGTCCATTTCTCCCTGGACCACGTAGCCGAACTCTTCTCCATCGTGTGAATACATGCCGTGGGAACCGCCACCGGGTTTGATGACGGTGTAGAAAGGCTGCATCTTCTTGTTTGCCGTGTTTCTCACGAGGGACTGTATCCTGGCGTCCCACCTGTTCAATTGAATGACGATGCGCGAGTTCTCGCGCATCACGATATCATCTTCTCTGGCTCTCTTCATGAAAAAGTCGACGATGTTCACGTTGAGGGCCTCGGCGATCCTCTTGAGCATTGATATGGAAGGGTCCGCTTTCCCCCGTTCCAGCTGGGATATCAAAGAGGGGGTGCATTCAACCTTCTCGGCCAGTTGTTTGATGTTCAGATTCTTGTCTTCCCTGAACTCTTTGATCTTCTTTCCTATATCCATGTCCATACCTGACAGCAGTAATTAAATCTTATTTATTTTATTAAACCTCATTTAATTCTGTCAAGCAGTTTTTTAGGAGGATAAAAGAACCCCGGACAATGTGTCGTCCGGGGCCGGTTTGTCGATGCGGGGAAGTTTCAGGCTGCCGCGGTTTTCTGTGCGAGACCCAGCCTGTCGAGGGTCTCGAAATATGCCTCGATCCTGGTGCGGACCTGGGATTCGGCGTAGAAGCGCTGGTCACCCATGTCGCTTTCGAAGACGAGGGCGGGGATGCCCGTTCTCTTCGTGAGGACGTCCTTCAGGGTGGGCACCGCGAAGGAGACGGCCTTGCAGCTCCTGTTCATGAACATGATCATGCCGTTCATGGAGTACTTTTTGAAAAGGTCCATTGCCATGTCAGCCCGGTCCTCGATGGTGGAGTTGGAGAAGCGGTTCACGTAGTTCTCCGCCAGTGTTTCCAGCGGGTCCTTGTTGAGATCGAACTCGAAGCTCCAGGCGTGGACGTAAAGCGAGGTGAGGATGACGCCGCCATAGGAGCCGAGAAGTTTCGCGTGGTCACTGAACTTGAACCAGACAGGCAGGTTCTCCCAGTAGAGGCGGTATTTTTCCTGATCCTTCGGCAGGACGCCGATGCCCTGGTCGACCTTCGCCTGGATCTCGTCGCAGAGCGTCTGGTAGTAGTCGACGCACTCCTGCGTGCCCCGGCGGTAGACGGCGATGGCCATGCCGATGAGGGCGTCGAAGATGCTGATGGGCGACGGCTTGTACTGGGCCATGTCGAGGAATTTCCTGTAGAGGATGCTCGACGCGGCGGAATATTTCATCACCTCTGCGAGGCGGTCGTAGTCGAACTTTCTCTTGGTCACCTCTTCGAGGAAACTGATGAGCTCTTTGAGCTGGAGAACACAGTACTTGACGATCTCTTTCCGGGCCTTGGTATCCATGACGTATTCCGGCGTATCGAAGACGAATTCGGGGAGGTTGCCCTTGCGTGCAAGGACCTGAAACCATTTCGTCAGTGTGAAGCACTGGGCGTTGCATGCGAGGAAAAGGTCCGGTTCGGGTATGCCCCGTGTAACGGTGACGCCCGTCTTGCGGTAGCCGAAATCGCTCCGGGCATAGGCGCACAGGTGGCTGGTGTAACCCATGCTCTCCGAAACGGAGCAGAGCTCCACGCCCTTCTTGGCGGTCAGGTTGGCGACGGAATGGTTCTCCGGGTAGATGGGCACGATATCATGGGCAACGAATATCTCGACGGGAGAGATCGCCGTCGTGTAACCGACGAGTTTTCCGTTTTCGTGGGCATGGAAGGCGTCCTCCATGTATTCGTCGGTGATCTTTTTGGATAATTGTCTCGATGTCAGCTTTTCGCTCATAGTGATCCCCCCTTGAGAGATTCGAAGAATGCCTGCGCTCTTGTCAGGACCTGGGACAGGGACGTGGTCTGGTACTCCGTGTCCAGAACGTGTATCGGAATCCCTTCTTTCTTGATCATGGCTTTCAGGTCCGGCAGATCGTATTCCTGCGACTCACAGAACTCGATGTGGACATAGATGACCGCTTTGGCCTTCTTTTCCTGGTAGAGCTTTCTGGTCTCTTCGAAGTTCCTGTACACGTCGTCATGGATGGGGGAAAAGAATCCCCGTTTGAAATGCCTGTCCGCCAGAGCGTCGACGGGATTGCCGTTGAGTGACGCGATGCCCTGGAGGTACCGTGTGCCGTCCACCAGGGTGTCACCGACGATGTTGAGCTTCAGCTCGTCGAAGATATCGAATATCTCGGGAGGATCGCAGGTGATCCCGACGAGGATCACGTCCGTGTAGCCCTTCCCCTTCTTCGGCTTGAGACCGTCCTTGATGGCCTTCAGGCTCTTGTTGAATTCCGCCTTGTCAACCTGCATGGACAGTTTCATCATCGCGAAGAACTGCTTGTTCGTTATTGTTCCCGGGAAATTTCTCCTGATCTCGTAAAGCTCGTCGAGAAGCCTCTTGTTTTCGTTGTGGACCGCGATGGAGGCGTTGAGCGCGTCGTTGCCTGCCGTTTTTCCCGTCCACTTTCCGAGGGAGGCTATCAGGCGTTCTATTTCCTCCTTGACCCAGTAGTGGGCACTCGGCCTGTCGGCCTGACGCGGAGCGAGAAAGCTCTCGACGAACTTGTCCGGAAAATTGATCCGCCATATGTCCGAAAGGTGCTGTGTGGTGTCACAGACCTGGGGCAGAACAAAACCACTGAAAAGATCGCCCTCGTAACTCAGTGCGAGTTCGAGATTGCTC
>MVQQ01000218.1 GCA_002067555.1 Syntrophorhabdus sp. PtaB.Bin184 | reverse complement strand
GCCGACATACTGAAAGATCATGCCCATGATACCCGCGTTCCTGAAGGCGGGCGAGACGGCACCGTTGCCCTTCTCGTAGACCCCTTTGTCCGGCGCCGCGCGGAACAGTGAGCTGTACCCGATGATCCTGTTGTCCCGGGTCCGGACAACAACCGGTATCTGGTCGCGCTTCTCGAAAGCCTCGACAAGTCCCGGCTGGTCATAGACGATCCTGGCGGGGTAGGCATCACCGTAGACTTCGGTAAAGAGCTTTGCCACGCCTTCGGCGTCCTCGGGCTCAAAAAGACCGACGGTCAATTCCTCGTTGTCCATCATCAAACCTCCCTTTGGTCCCTTTATGGTGGCTTCCCCTCGAAACCGACTGCCTTTCCCGGAAAACCTTTGCAACAGGATACGCCATTCCCTGCGCGAAATCAAAACCAGGCTGTCAAAACGGTCCCCAAAAAAGGGACACACCGGCGAGGGGGTCCTTACCACCACGATGAAATTGGAAGCACCTATCCCGCCATAGCCGCCAGGTTCGGTGATTTTGAAGACTGGATCCTGGCCGGGCTGCATCTGGCCAAGGTGGAGGCCCGCGTTCTAGACGCACAAGCAACTGCCCAACTTCCCAATCCGGCGCAGTGCGCCGGCATCGTCGTCACAGGATCTCATTCAATGCTAACCGAGAATCCCCCGTGGAGCCGGAGCGTGGAAAACTGGATACCATCCATCCTCCGGGCAGGCGTCCCCTTTCTCGGCATCTGTTATGGTCACCAGCTTCTCGCGAAGGCGGCAGGCGGGGAAACCGGCTATCATCCCGCAGGAAGGGAATTCGGCACGGTCCCGATAACACTGCTTCCGCCCTGCGACAACGATCCTCTCTTCTCATCTCTACCGCCGACCTTTCCCGTCCACGTCACCCACTCCCAGTCAGTCCTTCGCCTCCCCCCGGGAGCCGTACGCCTCGCGGGCAACACGCATGAACCTAACCACGCCTTCAGGCTCCGCAACGCCTGGGGAGTTCAGTTTCACCCCGAGTACACTGCAGACGTCATGAGATCATACATAGCCGAAGATGCCTCGAATCTCGCCTCGGAAGGTGTCAGCGTGGCGGACCTGTTGGCGGCAGTTGTCGAAACCCCTCATGCGGCCCGGGTGTTGACCAACTTCGCCCGCCTCATCGAAGCACGGTAAAGACCGTAAAAAAACCGCTTGAACCGCTTGAATGGTAAAGGCAGAAGACCGGGATGCGATTGCACGACCAGACCCCGCAATCCTGCAGGACCTGCCTACTGTCTTCCTCCCCGTCTTTGGCTTCTAACCCTCAAGCGGCTCAAGCGGTTCAAGCGGTTTTCACGGTCTTTCCCCGCCTTTAAAACACCGCCTGGCTTATCGTGCTCATGGCCACCTTGGCCGGGGTGGCAAGGTCGAAGCGTCGTATCACCTCGTCGCCTATCATTCGCGCCGCCTCTTCGTACCTCACGCGGTCCGTGTTGATAACGATGTCGTAAAGGAGCGCGTCATCGATATCGGCGTCGAAGTTGTCCTTCAGGTACCGTTTGCGGCCTTGATCCTTCTTCTTGATGTAGTTGGTCGCCGCTTTCAGATCGTATCCGAAGACCTCGCGTGCCCGCTCGACCCTTCTCTCGAAAGACCCGACAAGACGCACGTGGAAGACGTTCGGCAGGTCGCGCGTGACCATGTTGGCTCCCCTTCCCACAAGGATGCAGTTGCCTATCTGGGCGAGGCGCAATATCGTGGCGTTGGTACGCTCCACAAGGGTCCATGTGTTGGGATGGAGCCCGATGAATTCCTCGACCGCATCTGATATCGTGCCTTTGTGCTCTTCCTTCATGTACTCCCCAACACGCCCCTTGAGGTTGAAAACCTCGAGCACCTTCGCCACCAGCATCTGGTCAAATATCGTCCATTCCTCATGGTCGGGAATTTTCGCCCTCAGGTAGCTCGCCAGCTCCGAGGAAACAGTGAGCCCGCCCGCTCCTTCGGCTCGTGAGATCGTTATGGCAGGTTTTGAGGGTTCGCCGGAAAGCCTTTTCCCCTTCTGACCAAAATGCCGCTCGATGTAAGACTCGCACTTCTCAGAGGTTATGTTTTCCCACATACGAAACCCTCCTTCCGCTTAAGTGTTCGCTGATAACCACCCACCGATGGCTTCCTGCCTCATCCCCTCCCCCTCTTATCTAATGTCTATAGCCGACAGGTCGCCCTTTGTCAACCAGCGTCACCTTGAGCCCCTGAACGGAACAGAGGGTGGTCACACGCACGGTTCATCCGTTGATTATCCGGTTACAGCGGGAGGTAAGGCTCAAGGCAGTAGCTCACGTGCCCTTCCTTCGAGTTCGCAAAGGATGCAGAGAGAGAAGAAAGAAGTACTCTTTTCCCTTATCCTGACAGAATTGTCCCTTCGCATCCCCCTGCAGTCACAGGACCTATGGGTCCTATATGTCCCATAGGTCTTATTATACCCGTGCTCCAGATTCCATGTTCCCTCCTCCAACCCCTATACTGCCTCACCCTCCCATCTGAAGCCAAAACCCTTCTTTTGTCTCCCGTCGCGGACGGGATGCAAAGACGGCCGGATCCTGGAAGGCTCCGGGATCCGGCCGTAATCTTTTCTCTGCGATCTCTGCGGGCTTGAGCGAAGCGGGCGAGAGGTAAGGCTCCTAGGAAACCTTCTCCCCCTGCGTCCCGCTTTTTTCCGCTATGCCAGCCGCGTCTGGTTCGTTGACCGATCTTTTGAAGCTTTTGATACCTTTGCCGATGGCGCCGCCTATCTCGGAGAGTCTTCCGGCGCCGAAGATCATGAGGACGATGACCATGATGATTATGAGTTCCGGCATACCAAGTCCAAACATACCGCTACCTCCTCAATTTTGCCCTGCCGCCTGCCGCCGGATTTGTCTGAGGACCTTCTCAAAAAGGGATCTTCATTCTGAATTTCGTGTTGCGGTCGAGGCACTTCATGAATAGTGGGGAAGGTAATGCGCGGACGATGATCCGGCATTACCTTCCCCGTGGAGACATTACTTCTCTTTCGCCGCGTTGGCCCCGGCTATTCTGCCGAAGACGACGCAATCGGGAATGGCGTTGCTTCCCAGACGGTTGGAGCCGTGAACCCCACCCGTTACCTCGCCAGCCGCATAAAGACGCGGGATGGGTTCGCCCCATATATCGATGACCCGGGCGTCCTTGTCTATTCTCAGACCACCCATC
>MVQQ01000217.1 GCA_002067555.1 Syntrophorhabdus sp. PtaB.Bin184 | reverse complement strand
CCGGTCCATGCTCCGCAGGGCAACGGCGTCGTATATCTCCTGATGTTCCTGGTCCGTCGCGACCAGCGATGACCTCGGGAGGTCGCTGTACTTGAGAAAGAGGATGTCGAAGAGGTTGTGGAGTATGCGTATCTGTGTCTCCTTCTTCGAAAGTGATGCCAGTGTCAGATGGAACTCCCTGTTCTTGAAAAGCCTCTCTTTCAGGTAGAAATCGCGTTCCGCGGAGAGGTGCGCCTCGAGCGCGGCCTTGAGGTCAGCCAGTCCCTTCTTGTCGATGTTCCGGACTGCGTCAGCCACCAGGGAAGGTTCGATGAGTTCCCGCATCTCGTAGATCTCCTCGATCTCCTTCAGACTGAAGGGAGACATGTAGAATCCCCTGTTCGGCTCATGGCAGACGAACCCGAGGAGCTCAAGTCTCTTCAACGCCTGAATGATGGGCGTGGGGCTGAGGCTGAGCTTCTCTGCCAGGTCCCTGTACGCAATCTTCTGTCCGGGTACGAGTTCCCTGGTGTAGATCATCCGCCGAATGCCCTGGTACGCCACCTGGCTGCTGTCTTCCGGTTGTTTGGTTGGTTGTTTCTTCCTTGTCTGTGCCATGCGTAACTCTACACAAATGAAATCAGAAATGCAATTAAATTTTCAAAAAAGAAAGGGGTGGAGGAAAGGGGGGAGACAACGGATTGAATAGGACCAATAGGAGAATAGGACCAATAGGACTTATAGGACGGACGGAGCCGCCCGTGAACACCTCCAGACATCTCCTATAGGTCCTATGTGCCCTATAGGTCCTATTTCTTTTATTCATTTTTTGATAATATTCCTAATCAATTACATTGACTTCAAACAGGATTATTTCTATACTTGTCTGTCGCAGTTCCGGGTTGCACCGGATTGCCATGAAGCCAAATCAACACAAAGGGATCCGATATGAGACTTCACGAATACGAAGCACTGGACATCTTTGAACAAAACCGCATCCCCGTTCCGCGCCGTGAGCTTGTCAGTGACATGCACGACGCGCTTCACGCCGCCGGTGAGATAGGGTATCCCGTCATCATCAAGGCACAGGTCCTTGTCGGCGGCCGGGGACTTGCCGGAGGCATCAAGACCGCATCGAACCCGGACGAGTTGAGGGAGGCGGCTGACGCGCTCTTCAATTCCGAGGTCAAGGGAATGCCCGTTCGAAAAGCACTCCTGTGTCAGAAGGTGGATATCGCCAGGGAACTGTATCTCGGCATGACCGTGGACGGTTATTCGGGCAAACCAGTCATTGTCGTCAGCACCGAGGGTGGTGTCCTTATCGAGGAGACGGCAAAGACGTCACCGGAAAAGATAGCCGCCATCCACATCGAACCATCATTCGGTTATTATCCCTACCAGGCGCGGAGCCTCCTGAGGATGCTCGGCCTCGAGCAGAAGCTCATCACTCCCTGGAGTGAGATAATCGGCCAGCTTTACCATATCGCCACACGGTACGAGGCCCTCATCGCAGAGATCAACCCCCTTGTCGTGTTATCGAACGGCGCCCTGATGGCCGTTGACGCCGTCCTGGAGGTTGACGACTCCGCTCTTTCACGGATACGTTTCCCCCTACCCGACCGCGTCGACCGCATCGAGAACCCTCTGGAGAGAAGAGGCAGGGAGATTGGCGTCACTTACGTGGACCTCGACGGTGACATAGGTCTCATATCTTCGGGCGCCGGCCTGGGCATGGCCTCCATGGATATTATAGGCCAGAAGATGAAACCGGCGAACTTTCTGGAAACAGGCGGAGGCATAACGGCAGATCTCCTGTACCGGTGCATGGAACTTATCATGATGAAACCCGACCTGAGGGGCATATTTATCAATGTCTACGGCGGCATCAACCCCATCCACGAGGGTGCGAAGGGCGTCATCCGGTACATTGAGGAGCACAACGTCAAGATCCCCGTTGTTGCCAAGGCCCTCGGCAACCGTCAGGAAGAAACGTGGGAGATATTCAAGTCCGGTGGTGTCCACGTCGTGACGGAAGCGGCTACGGAAAAGGCCGTGGAGGTTCTCTACAAGCTTGTCGGGCCGAGCGGGAAAAGCGACACCGGCAAACCGAAGACCCGGGCGAAACGCGCATGATCGCGATGCAGGACACAGACATGAAAGCATATGAGGTTTTCCTATGAGCATACTCATGAACGATTCCACTCGTGTTATAGTACAGGGCATCACCGGCCGTATCGGAAGTGCCCAGACGCACTGGATGCTTGAATACGGCACGCGTGTCGTAGGCGGCGTCACCCCAGGGAAAGGCGGGACGACGGTTGAGGGCGTGCCTGTCTTCGACAGCGTCCTCGAAGCCGTGAAACAAACGGGGGCCAACGCGTCGGTATTCTTCGTTCCCGCAGCCTTCGTCCTCGACGCCTTCCTCGAAACGATCGACGCCGGAGTGAAACTCATCGTCATCGTACCCGAGCACATCCCCGTCAAAGACGTCCTGAAGATGCGCAGCTATGCCATGGAAAAGGGCGTTTTTGCTCTCGGCCCGACAACCCCGGGCATCCTTGTGCCGGGAATGGGCAAGATGGGCATTATGCCGGCATCCCTCTTCGCGCCGGGACGGGTGGGTATCATATCGCGCAGCGGAACCCTTTCCTACGAGTTCGCCGGGATCCTGTCCGAAAGCAACGTCGGGCAAAGCACCGTCGTGGGCATGGGCGCCGACCCGGTCGTCCTCAGGAACCTTGCTGATATCCTGGAGCTTTTCGAGAATGACAAGGACACGGACGCGGTCATCGTCGTCGGAGAGGTCGGTGGAGAGCAGGAAGAGAAGGCGGCCGGCTTCATCGCGCGGCAGATGTCGAAACCTGTCGCGGCATACATAGCGGGCCGTTATTCACCTCAGGGCAAGAAAATGGGCCATGCCGGAGCCATAGTGCGCGGCAGCGCCGGCACCCACGCGGGCAAACACGAAGCCCTCCGCGCCGCCGGGGTCGAGGTCCTCGAAAGCCCCATCGACGTCGCAAAGTGGGCAAAGAAACACAAGCTGAAATAGAGAAGATGGGTAATAGGTCATGGGTAATAGGCAATAGGTAAGGCTTTGGCCTTTGTCTACCCATGACTTCCATCACCTATCACCTATCTTCTCTGTTCCCCTTTACACACGAATCTGTTTCTATTCCGGTAGAATGATGGTAGTCTTTACACTTTGAAACGCTGGGGAGACTATTATGGTTAAGAACCGGAAACGATTCATCCTGATCGCTTCCATCCTTGTTTTTATTGCCATTTTTTCACGGCTGCTGGGCACGTATGTCGACTGGCTCTTCTTCGTTGAGACGGGATATAGCTTCGTCTTCACTCGCGTCATCTCTATGGAACTGCTCTCGGGCCTGTGTTTTGGGGCATTCGCCTTCTTCTTCGTATTCATCAACATAAGACTGATCAACAGGCTTGAGTTCCCGACACCGGCGATCTCCATCAACGGCTATGCAACATTTACCCTGAACCCGACCAGACTGGCAGGTCTTTCCCGCCTTCTGGGCCTTTTGGTCTCCCTTTTTATCGGTATCCTCGGAGCGCTGTGGGGAGCAAGCCTGTGGGACCAGATCCTTTTCTTCTTCAATGGCGTCTCGACTGGGCTTTCCGATCCCGTCTTCGGAAAAGATGTGGGATTCTATCTCTTCAGGCTGCCCCTCTATCAATCGTTGAGTTCTTTTCTGGGATTTATTCTCTTCCTGTCGCTCATGATCAGTATTGTCGCCTACACCATCAAGCGCGGCTTCCATATAAACCGTTTCCAGCTGTTCATAGCGAAGGAGATACGTATTCACCTCGGCGTTCTCGCCTCACTGGTGCTTCTCAAGACGGCTTTCGGGTTCTATCTGGACAAGTTCGATCTCCTCTACACGTCACGCCAGATCATTACCGGGGCGGGCTACGCCGATGTTCACGCAAAGCTTTTCGTCCTGAACCTCCTCGTCGTTCTTTCCGTCATCGCGGGGATCGCGTTCATTCTGGCTTTTGCAAAGAGCAGGTTCAAGGCCGCCTTTTATCCCGTCGGCGCCGTTATCGCGGTCTACATCATCGGCATGGTCATCTATCCCAACCTGCTCCAGAACTTCAAGGTGACCCCCAACGAACTGGACCTCGAAAGACCCTTCATCCAGCACCACATCGAGTTCACCCGGTACGGGTACGGTCTCGGAAAGATCGATCTCAAACCCTTCAACGTTTCATACGATCTCACGGTGAAGGAGATTCAGAAGAACGACGGGACGATACGGAACATCCGGTTGTGGGATGAGGGTCCTCTCCTCAAGACATTGAGCCAGCTCCAGCAGATACGGACCTATTACAAATTCACGAGCATCGAGAATGACCGATACAGGATCGACGGGAAGTACCTGCAGGTGATGGCGTCGGCTCGGGAGCTCTCCTATGACGACCTCCCCAGCAAGTCATGGATCAATGAAAAGCTGGTCTTCACCCACGGCAACGGAGTTTCGCTGGCACATGTGGCCAGGATCACGCCCGAAGGCCTTCCGGAATTCATAGTGAAGGACATACCGCCCACCTCCATCACGAAGGACATCAAGGTATCCACTCCCGAGATCTACTTTGGCGAGCTTACCAGGAGCTACGCAATCGCCAACACACGGATCCCCGAGTTCAGTTACCCCACCTCGGAAGGGAACGTCTACAGCTCCTACAAAGGGTCCGGCGGCGTGGCTTTCGATTCCTTCTTCAAGAGACTTGTCTTTGCCACACACTTCAAGGACGCCAAGATACTGCTTTCATCGGATATCAGGGCCGACAGCCGCATCCTTTACTTCCGCAACATAACGGAACGAATCCGCAAGGCTACGCCCTTCCTTTCGCTGGATCAGGACCCATACATCGTCATATCCGGCTCGGGAAAACTCTACTGGATGGTCGACGCGTACACGGTATCGACGCACCTGCCCTATTCCCGGCGGCTGCGAAACAGGGTCAACTACATGAGGAACTCCGTGAAGATAACCGTCGATGCGTACAACGGCACCATCAAGTACTACCTCTCAGACCCTGACGACCCCATAGCAAAGGCATACAGCACGATGTTTCCCGGCCTCTTCCAGGACTTCGACGCGATGCCTGAGGACCTGAGAAAACACGTACGTTATCCCAGGGACCTCTTCAAGACACAGGCATCCCTCTATGCGACCTACCACATGAGCGACCCGAAAACATTCTACAACAAGGAAGATCTCTGGGAGATACCCTCTCACGCCGAGAAGTCAATGGAGCCCTATTACCTGATCATGAAACTCCCCGGAGAAAAAGGCGAGGAATACGTGCTTCTGGCTCCCTATACACCTGCAAAGAGGGACAACCTCGCCGCGTGGTTCGCGGCCCGGTGTGATACCCCCAATTACGGCAAACTCATCGTCTATACCTTTCCCCGGGATCGCCTTGTCTACGGCCCGAGGCAGATCGACGCACGCATCGACCAGGATTCCTACATATCCCAACAACTCACCCTGTGGGGCCAGAGAGGGTCGCAGGTCATACGGGGCAGCCTTCTCATCATTCCCGTCGAATCGGCCCTCATGTACATACAGCCGCTCTACCTCGCCGCCGAAGACAAGGGCGGTCTGCCCGAGCTCAGGCGGATCATCGTAGCTTACGAAAACAACGTCGTCATGGACGAGACGCTTGAGGGGGCTCTTCAGAAAATATTCGGCGGCAGGGCCCCGGCCCCCACGCCGATACAAACAGGGGCGATATTCCGTCCGACAGGTGTAAAAGAACTGGCCGGAGAGGCCGCCAGAACCTTCGAACGCATGATGCAGCTCCAACGCCAGGGCGACTGGGCCGGTTACGGGGAACAGATGAAGAAGCTGGAAAGACTGTTGAAGGACATGACAAAAGAATAGAAGACCGCTTGAGCCGCTTGAGCGCTGAAGAACAAGGAAGAGCATTCCTGATCCCGGAGAGTGTTTTTGCCTTTGACGTTGAAGCGGTTCAAACGGCTCAAGCGGCTGCAACATTTCTCTTGGGAGGCTTGGATGCCGCGCATCAAACTTGAAGAACAGGCAAGTTACGAATTCATGTTCCCGGTGACGCTCTATCCCCGGGACATCAATTACGCAGGACACCTGGGGAATGATTCTCTCGTCGTGATCATCGGGAGCGCACGGGCAGAGATGTTCCACTCAATGGGCTTTGCCGAAGGAGACCTCGGCGACGGCAAAACGGGGATCATCATGTCCGATCTCGTGGTCAATTACCGGGCCGAGGGTTTCATCTTCGACGAACTGGTGATCGAAACGCATATCGGAGAGATTGGCGCCGGAGGTTTCCGGGTATTTTACCGCGTAACAAAGAAAGGCAGGGTCCTCGCCCTCGTCGAAACCGGCTTCGTGACCTTTGACTATTCGATACGCCGCCTGGTCCATGTTCCCGAAATCTTCGTAAAAACTCTGAAGCAGTATCAGCAGAAATGAGGGTTCACGGTTTTCTGAACGCGAACACAGGTAGCAAACGATCGGAACTGTTTCAGTGTGAGATAAAAATGAGGAGGAGGCTGCCCGATGCCATACAATTGTGAGATCAGTTCAATAGACCCGCACCCGGCGGTGACCATCAAATCGCGGGTGAACGTTGAACAGCTGTCCGATGTTTTCGCGTCCTCTTTCGAATCCCTTGTGGAGTATCTTGAGGAGACGGGCGAGGATATCGCCGGACCACCCTTCGCCATTTACTACAACGTGGAAATGGAGGACCTCGATGTCGAAATGGGCCTGCCCGTCACCAAAGCCATCCCGGGAAAGGGAAACATAACGTCGCGTGAGATAGCGATCGAGAAAGCCGCCTCAACCGTCCACACCGGACCGTACGAGGATATCGAATCGGCTTACCTGGCACTTGCGGAATGGATGAACGATAACGGCCACGAGCCAGAGGGAGCAAGCTACGAATTCTATCTCAACGACCCGGGAACCACGGCCCCGGAAGACCTTCAAACGATGATCTTCATTCCCGTGAAAAAGGCAGGCGCGTGAGGCAGGGAAGAATTTGATTGACAAGCTTTTCATGCTCCGATAAACTGACAAAACTATGATGAGAATCGGCACCAGAGTTTATTATTACTATTATTATTACGCGAAGGGGCACTCGTGTCGAACTTTCTCCTGACAGGGTAAGAAAGAAGGCCAT
>MVQQ01000216.1 GCA_002067555.1 Syntrophorhabdus sp. PtaB.Bin184 | reverse complement strand
GGCGGTCAATGTTGTTGGTTCCTGTAGTACAATACCATCGTTATCCAAATAACTCAAGACACTTTTGACCTCGGGATGGTTCCTGTCGCCGACGATCACGACCTGGTAGCCGCTTCTCTCCAGGTACTTCGCGTGTTTTCGCACCCGCTTCACGAAGGGGCAGGTTGTGTCTATGATCCTCAGGCCCGTCGAGCGTGCGTACTCCTCTTCATCCTTCCGTATTCCGTGGGTCCTGAAGACGATGGTTCCGTCCGTGACCTCACGGACATCATCGACAGGGGTAACGCCCTTTTCCCTCAGGAGGTTCACCATTTGCGGATTGTGGATGATGGGTCCCAGCGTGAAGACCTTCCCGCCTGTCTCTTCTGCCGCCTTGAGAACCATCTTGATGGCGCGTTTGACCCCGAAGCAAAAGCCGATGTTCTTCGTCTTGACCACGTTCATTCTACGAGCCGTCCTCCTTTTCGATATGCGCGAGGACCATCTTGAGGACGCCCTGCACGTCCGTTCCCGTTGTGTCGAGGACGATCGCACCGGGGGGAACGACGAGGGGGGCAATGGCCCGTTCGGAATCGTTCCTGTCCCGCTTTTCCATGTCTTCCCTTACTGCGGACAGGGCGTGGCCCGTGCCCTTCGACGCGAGTTCGCTGTATCTGCGGTTTGCCCTTTCATCGGGACGGGCGTCGAGGTAGAACTTGATGTCGGCGTCAGGGAAGACGACGCTGCCCGTGTCGCGCCCTTCCAGGACCACCTTCCCCTGCCCGGCCAGTTTGCGCTGGACCGCATTCGCGTAATCCCTCACGACCTGTTTTTGCGACAGGGAGGATGCGAGCAACGAGATGTCGGGCTGCCTGATTTCGGCAGAGATGTCCCTGCCCGCCAGGGTAACCCGCGTGTCACCGCCGAACTCGAAGGATAGAGAGAGCATCTGGAGGAGTTCCTCGATTGTCTCCTCGTTCTTCCTCATCTTGTAGGCGTATGCGACACCTCGGTAAATGGCGCCCGAATCGATGTAAGTGTATCCGGCCGTCGAGGCGAGCAGCCTGGCAATCGTCGACTTGCCGGCACCGCTCGGACCGTCTATGGTGATTATCTTATTCTTCCTCGGAGTCACGTTGTTTCCCGCAGCCTGAAAAACTGATGCCAAGTAGTCAGTATATACCACTTTTCAGCGAAATTCAAAGCCGAACCCCGCAAACCCCCGCCGGGAGCGGGATCACCGGAAGGATGGTAAGGTTCCAACGGTTCTAACGGCTCGAACGGTTCTAACGGTTCAAACCAATCGTTTGAGTTCTTCGATGCAGCGGGTGTTTTCGTAGGGGGTGCCGAAGGAGATGCGGATGGAGTCGGGCAGGCCGTAGGCACCCATGAAGCGCACGAGGACCTTTCTCTCGAAGAGCTTCTTCGTGATCTCTTCGGCCCTCATGCCCAGCCTGACGAGGACGAAGTTGGCTTCTGTGGGTGTATATTCGAGGTTGAGCGCTGTGAGGGACTCGTAGTAGAAGGCTTTCGCCGCCCTGTTGTTGGCGAGGACCGCGGCGAGGCGGGACTCGTCCCTGGCGGCGGCGCGTGCGGCCAGAATGGCGATGAGGTTGATGCTGAAGGGCTGCTTCGTGCGCTCGAGGAATGAGACGAACTCGGCGTTGCCTATCCCGTATCCGACCCTGAGGCCCGCGAGACCGTAGGCCTTGGAGAAGGTCCTCAGGATGAGGACGGGATACTTTTCCATGAAGGCAATCGTTCTGGGAAAACTCTCGCTCTCGGCGAACTCGGCATAGGCCTCGTCGACGACGACGAGCACCTCCGGGGGGACGGAGGTGATGAAACGTTCAAACTCCTCGTGGCTGAACATGGTGCCCGCGGGGTTCAGAGGGTTGTTGAGGAAAACGATCCGGGTCCGGTCGTCCATCGCGGCGGCTATCTTCCCGAGGTCCGTGGTAAGGCCCGTAAGGGGCACTTTCGTTGTCTCGTACCCGTAGATCCGGGCGGCTATGTCGTAGAAGGCGAATGAGGACTCGGTGACGATGACGCCCGTACGCGTGGCATGTTTCATGGCCCTGAAGGTCATCTCTATAAGCTCATTGGAGCCGTTGCCTATGAGGAAATTGTCCCCCTTAAGGCCATAGAGACCCGCAAGGTCGTCCTTGAGCTCTTTTTCTCCTCCCGGATACCGGTTGATCGCGAAGAGGGCGTCGAGTATGGATTCGAAGACCTTCTCCGAAGGGGGATAGGGGTTCTCGTTGGACGACAGGCGGACCCATCCGTCCTCGTGGCCGTACATGAGGGCCTTCGGGTAGTACGGTATATTCCTGACGCTGTCACTGATGGAGAGCTTCATTGTCCTTACCTTGTTATCTTCCGGACGAGTGTTTCTGCGTTCTGCTGCATGGCGGTGAAATCCTCCTCGCCGAGCCCCGCTCCCAGTGCCACCTTCAAGGCCTCGGCGTCGGTGACGAGGTCCGACGGACTGTGGGAGTCGGTGTTGAGGACGAGTTTCGCCCCCGCGGCCATGGCGAGTTTCGCCACGTGGCCGTTCGTCAGGGAATGCCCCTTCCTCGTTGTTATCTCCAAAAGGACGCCCCGCTCTTTCGCCGCCTCCACCTCTTTCGGTGTGATGAGGCCGGGATGGGCGAGGATGTCGACCCCCGCCTCGATAGCGGCGGCGTTGGTCCCTTCCTCCACGGGCTCCGCGATGGTCTCTCCGTGGACGACAACGTACGAAAAGCCGAGCTTGCGTGCCAGCGCCGTCAGCTCACCGATCTGTTTCGCCGGACAGTGGGTCAGCTCGGCCCCCGCCACGATCCTCAGGCCCTCGTGCAGCTCGGCGTATTTCAGGAGTTTCAGGATGGATACGGCGACATGCTCTATGGTCGTCTGGTCCACATGGTCCGATATGCCGAGTATGCGATAACCTTTGACCTTTGCCCGGCGGGCGAGTTCGAGGGGGAGGAGTTCACCGTCGCTCAACAGTGTATGTGTGTGCAGGTCGATCATGCTACATCTTGTACTTTCCGAAATCGTCCTGAGAGAGGTTTTCCAGTATGTCCTCCCAATCGGAGCTTTCCGTGACCACCTTGTCGCCCTTCTGGGTGGCGAGGTCCACCTTCGCCGAGCGCTGGATGACGCTTTCCTCGACGAAGATGGGGGCGTTCGTGCGAAGAGCGATGGCGATGGCATCGCTGGGACGCGAGTCTATGACCATCCTTTTCTTGTTCACGTCCAGGTGGATGAGGGCGTAATAGGTGTTATCCTTGAGGTCGTTCACCTCGATCTTGAGGATCTTCACGCCGAGGCTGTCGAGCAGGTTCTTGATAAGATCGTGTGTCATGGGTCTCGGCGTCTCAATATTCTCCAGGGCTGTTGCGATGCTTGATGCCTCGAGAAGCCCGATCCAGATGGGGAGGACGTCCTTTTCCTCCGAATCCTTCAGGAGAACGATGGGCGTATTGGTAAAAGGGTCGACGGTTATTCCGGCGACCTTCATCTCTTTGAGCATCGTCTACCTCCCCGGGGTATCCGGTAGTTCTCCCCGTAATGAATTAGCATACCCTTTTATTATATCCACTTCCACTAATTTGTAAACCAGCCCGGGGTCGCCCTTGAAGTTGACTATCTTGCCTGTCCGCGTCCTTCCTGACAGTTCATCGGCGGAGTTCTTGCTCTGACCCTCAACGAGAACCTCGACACGGGTTCCCTCCATCGCCCTGTTGGAGTCGAGCGTGATCACCCTCTGTCTCTTCTGGAAACGGCTGAGCCTCTCGTGGGCGATGGCCGGGGGCACCCTGCCGGGGAGGAGGGCCGCGGCGGTGGATCTCCGGGCCGAGTATATGAAGGAGAAAACCCCGTCGAACCGCACGGTCTCCATGAGCCTCATGGTCGCCTCGAAATCCTCGTCGTCCTCGCCGGGGAAGCCCACGATGCAGTCGGCCGTGAAGGCGATCCCGGGACATTGTTCTTTGAGGGCCTCGACCCTGGCAAGGTACTCCGAGGAGGTGTAGCCTCTGTTCATGAGGGCGAGGATCCTGTCGGAGCCCGACTGGAAGGGGAGATGGATCGATTCGCAGAGCGTTTTCAAGGTGCCGAAGCAGGCGATGAGGTCCGGTGAGATGTCCTTGGGATGCGATGTGACGAAACGGAGCCGGGATATCCCGGGTATCGCGTCTATCTCGCACAGGAGTTCCGGGAAGGAGAGGTCATCACTACCATTATTATAGGAGTTGACGTTCTGGCCAAGGAGAGTCACCTCCACGATGCCCCGCTCCGCCATTTCACGGATCTCGGCAAGGACATCCGTGCCCTTCCTGCTTTCTTCGCGGCCCCGCACGTAGGGCACGACGCAGTAACTGCAAAAGTTGTCGCACCCTTTCATGATGGTCACGTAGCCCTTGATCCCCCTGCGGGTGTTATGGGGCCTGATGACAAGGGACGGGGAGCCCCCATTGTCGCCGAATGCGGATGTGCGGATGCGACCTGCGGCGGCCTTCTCGACCGCCTCGGCAACAAGGTGAATGTTGGAGGGGCCCAGGGAGAAATCGATGAAAGGCAACCGTTCGAATATATTCTCTTTTTCCTGCTGGGCGATGCACCCTGTCACGCCCAGAATGGTCTCCTTCTTCCTGCGCAGATGCTGGAGCCTTCCCATGAGGCTGTAGAACTTCTGTTCCGCCTTTTCCCTGATGCAGCACGTATTGACGATGACGACGTCGGCGTCGTCGATGTCCTTTCCTGCCACGTGTCCATGATCGATGAGGACGGACCCCATCTTCTCCATATCATGGTCATTCATCTGACAACCGAAATTTTCAATCACAAATCTCATATCAAAAGCTCGTGTTAAGTTTTAAGTGTTAAGTTTTAAGTGAAAGACAAAGACCATGTCAAGCCTTGAGTGATTGAGGCCTGACACGGTCTTTGCCTAAAACTTAACACCTAAAACTTAAAACGTTTTTATCCTCTTACCTTGAACTTTGGTCCCAGTTTTTCCATTTTCTTCACGATGCCGCCGTATTCCAGCTCGCTGTAGGGGAGCATTGCCGCGCCGGAGAAGCCCTGCTGCCTGATCTCGGTGGCTTTCCGCGAGACGTTGTTCCTGATGTAGTCCCAGTAGGGATGATCGAAGCAGTCGGCGGCTTCCGTCAGCTTGCCTTCGTGGACGCAGAAGCCCATGGCGGACACGACAGGCGGCCCGTCGAAGAAAGAGACGCTGGAGTTCATCTTGACGGGCATAAGCGGACCCGTGTGGCTGCCGCGCATGAACCCGGCTACGTAATGGCCGATATTGAAGGGCGCGAGCACCTCGCCCGTGGCGGGGAAGGGGCCCTGGCAGCGGACGAGCATGACGGGATCGTCCTTGCCGGTGTACTTTCCGGCGATGTTGTGAAGCCGCGACGTGCAGGCCGAGGCGGCTATCTCACCGGTCTCACGGGAATAGACGGATTCCACCACGTACCGTTCGTTGTCGCGCAGCAGTGCCGCTATGTCGTAGAGTTCTTCGGGGGCATTGAGCTCGATGACCTTGTCGCCCTCGGTGTGCTCCACGTCCATGATGACGAACTTGAAGCCCTTTGCCATGTTGGGAGAAAGAATGAGCCCCGAGTTGTACATGGGGTCGCAGAACATGAGGTAAAGGGGCAGGTTGTAGGCGCCGGGGTCCGTCTTGTCAGCCGCGAACATGACGAAGGGCTCGTTCAGTCTTTCCTCGAACTCCATCTCCGCGACGGCCGGCCCCATGCCCTTGACATTGCCCGAAAAGGAGTCTTTCAGAAGGTCCTGGCCCGCTCCGTAGAGCCCCTGTTTCTTCGCCACCTGGGTTCCCGCGAGAAAGGCTTCCCAGGCAAGCTTGTGGAGCTTCTCGAAGCCGACCCCGTTCGTGTGGGCGAAGAGGATGGCGATGTCATCGCCGGTGTGGCTTACGAAAAAGTCGCTTACGAGATCTTTGCCTTCGGACTCTACGAATTCTATTACCCGCTTGATCAGTTTCTTGCTGGGCATGATATGCCCGCCGATGC
>MVQQ01000215.1 GCA_002067555.1 Syntrophorhabdus sp. PtaB.Bin184 | reverse complement strand
GCGATGGCGTCGCCGTACTGGTACACCTTGTCGTCACAGAGGATTGGGCGGTCCCATCCGTCTCCGGCGTTGGTGGGAAAGGTTATAAGGCCGGTGATGCGGTTTTTGCCCTTCACATCCCTGTGGGTGACCACCTTGAAGACCCCCGGCATCTTCTCGGCCTCCGAGATGTCGATACCCTTGATGTTCGCATGGGACACCTTTGCCTGGACAAGCGCCAGGTGGAGGGTATCGGCAGGCATCTTGATACCCAGGTCGTCTCCGTAATCGAGAGTGCCCGTCACTTTGGCCACAGCCGACGGCCTCGGGTACTTGCTGCCCCATATCTCGCCGTCGGGAGGCATCCTGAAGAGAAGCTCCGATGCGTCCATTTCGCCCCGCATCACCTTCGCCGCATCCATCACCGCGTCGACGATGGGCTTGTACCCCGTGCACCGGCAGGCATTGCGATGTGTGTTGAACCACTCACGCACCTCGTCCCTGAAAGGGTTCGGATTCTGTGCCAGGAGGGCCTTTGCTGAAACGATGAACCCCGGGGTGCAGAAGCCGCATTGAGCGCCGCCGTGGGCGATCCACGCCAGTTGCAGCGGGTGCAGGCTGTCCGGCGTTCCTATCCCTTCGATCGTCGTTACCCGCGCCCCGTCGGGGACCCTCCCCATCTTCGTGATGCAGGAGCGAACCAGCCTGTCGTCCATGATCACGTTGCAGGCCCCGCACTCACCCTGCCCGCAGCCAATCTTTGTCCCCGTCAACCCCAGCTGTTCCCGCAACACATTCGCCAGGGTCTCATCGGCAGGCGCAATGATCGTCCGATTGACGCCGTTGATATTTATCGTCTTCTTGACCATCGAGACTCCTCCTTTTTACGTAATCCTTTCTCTTATTCTTTCTATAAAGGGCATCCGCCCGACACGATCCGACACATTCAAGACTATTATGACACACTATTCCCGATTTGTTTACCCCTTCCATCACCGACGCAGCGATTCTGCCTGTTTTATTACTTCCGGAAAGGGAAAATAGTCCCATGCAAAGGCGAAAGACCTTGCCTCCCGCCCGCTTCGCTCAAGCCCGCTTAAGAACGCAGAGAAAAGATCCGGCCGGTTTCGCATCCCGCTAAAGCGGGACGGAAAAAGAGAGTTTTCTCTTCAGATGGGGCTCCGTGAGGAGGATAGGAGTTGTGGGGTGCGGTAGTATGGGGGTTGGAGGTTGGTTATAGGACCTATGGGACATGCAGGACTTACAGGACCTTTGACTACAGGGAAGATAAGGGGGAATAACCTTTTCGGGATAAGGAAAGAAAGACTATTTCTTTTCTCTCTTTTTATCCTCTCTCTGCGACCTTAAGCGAACTCGAGAGATTAGCGCAAGCGACGAACGGGCGAGAGATAATGTCTTTACGTCTTTTCCTCACCTTCCAGCAGACGGCGGAGGGTTTCGGTCTCGGCTTCGCTCAAGGTCTTCCTCTCTCTGACCATCTCGAGGGCCATTTTCGAGAGCGCCAGGTAGATCTCCCTGTGGAGAGGCATGTCCTCCATGGCTGCAAGGTGAGAGCGAATGGTCTTGTCGTCTCCCCGCACGACGGGACCTGTCAGTGCCGCAAGGGGACCCAGCGTCTCTATGTTCTTCATCGTTGCCCGTATAATGGACAGGAAAGGCTCGAAGCCCACGTCTATCCTGTCCATTATACCCATCCCGGAGTACATGAGGGCTGAAAGGAGATTGCAGACGAAGACGGCCGCAAGGTGGTAGAAGACCTTGTCCTCTCCCGCGATGGTGTGGACCGCAGCCCCCAGGTTCCCGGCGATGACCCGGAGCACGGCGAGGGCCTTCTCGTCCCCCTCGATGAATATGCTCGTGTCGGGAAGGACCTCGATGGCGCTTTCGATATCGGGAAAGGTCTGCAGGGGGTGGAGCGACCCCAGGTGGGCACCCCTATCACCGAGAGGGGAGAGGATAGACGAGGGATCGGCGCCGCTCGTGTGGAAGAAAACCTTTCCCGTCACGTCGCCGGCGGCTTCGAATATGCCCCGCGCGACACCGGCTATCTCCCTGTCCTGCGTGGTAATGGCCACGACGTTACAGCTTCCCACAACCTCCATCACATCCGCCGTGTAGATCATGTCGGCCCCCAGGAAACCGCGGGCCGTCTCCAGGGCCGACGGAAGCCTGTCGGCGATGGCGGCGACATCAAGCCCGTTGCCCCTGAGAACATAACCCAGTGAAATGCCTACTTTTCCCGCTCCTATGATTCCGATCTTCATTTTGTCTCAAAGACCTCTCTCGGAAAAACGAGTATGTTCTTCAGGATCTCCAGCGATTTCGTGCCCACCGTTCCCACGTAGTTCGTGCTGATATCGGGATCGTCAAATGACCCTGAAATGTTGTATGTGACATAGAGAAATCCCTTATTCTTGTTCTTGAGGATGCTCCTCAGGACGGGTATCTTGTCGATCGTCCTGTCGAGCGCAACGAGCGGCGACACCTCGAGTGTCCCGGCGATCGTCTCCTTGTTGATGTCAATATCGCCCGTTCCTGTTATGACCATGGAGGGGCTGTCGAGGAGAAAATTGCTCGTGTGGTAGATTCCCTTATTGATGGTGAAGGATGCGCCCGCCTTGTTGTACGCCAGGCCGTCCTTGCCGAAATCGATCTTGCCGCGCACAAGGTCGTACACGTTGAGAAGGGCAAATATTTTGGAAAGAAGCTTCCACCTCTTGATGACCCCGTCCCTGCTGTACACGGCCGTGTCGCCGCCGAGATTGGCCTTTAACTCCTTCATCGTCGTTCCTTCCGTCTTGAGGGTGCCCGTGATGAAGGCGTCGCCGGATATCTCCTGCGACGTACCCCCCATCGCGTCCATAAAGAGCCCCGCCCTGACCCTCGTCATCCTCCCGTTCGTATACAGGGACGGGACCCGCCCGGAGAGGTCCAGCATGCCTTTCACGTCCGTCTCGCCGCCGAACACACGCAGCTTCAGGTCCGACACGTTTATCTTGCGGTCCGTCATGAAGGCCTTCACTTCGAGATCCCTGGCCGGAACGCTGCCGAAACCAACCTCTTTTGCCCTCAGGGACAGGTTCCCGCTCGAACGCGCGAGGACACCGTCTCCGGGCAGGCTCTCAAGTCTGAACTCCTTGCCGCTCCTGAAATCCGCGGTGCTGAGCCTGTCCATGCTCACCACAAGGTCGAACTTCGGCCGCTCGAAGCCCGTGACCTTCAGAGATGCCATCCTGAGAACGCTCTCTCCCGTTTTCACTCCGCTCACCGTGACGTCGAACTCGTGACCGCGGAAACCTGCCGTGAGATCGATATTGGAAAGGACCTTCGGAATGCCGGGCACCTTCATGAAACCCTTTTTCATCGACGCGGACCCGACGACCCAGGGAAGCTTCGTCACGGGGAACCGGAGATCGTTGACAGTCAGGTCGATGGAGACCTCACCGCCCCTCACGTCCTCGCCGAGAGAGAAAAGCGATGCCGCCCTCCCCGTATCCTTCGCACGCAGGGTGACACGGCTGTCGATCCTGCCCCCGTCACTTATCTTTCCCGAGGCACGGAGGTTGATAGTGTCGAGATTGCCTGAGAGATCATCCACAACTATCTCACCCGTCCGCTTCCGCGTGAATCTCACAGCGGCCCTGCTCTGGACTCCCTTCGTCTTCCGTATGAAACCCGGGACGGCGAAGACCACATCATCCATGTTGACGTTCCCGTTCGCTCCTATCTGACCGTCGGCCACCGTCACATGGGCGTCGACGAGGGCCTTCCCCGACGCCCGGACCGTCTTTCCCGCGATCCTGCCGGGAAGTCCGGGGTCGACGTAGCCTTTCAGAGAGGTCACGAAACCCTCGGGACCCCACCTGCCCTGCATGGTGAGATGTGTTTCCCTGCCCGTCACCACCAGGGGATCGAAGATCATCTCCCGGCCGGCGAGTTTGAAGGGACCATCCACCGTGAAAGATTGCCCCCTCCACGAAAGCTCCGCGCCTTTGATCCTGCCCGAACCCGCGAGCTTCAGCGCATCTTTCCCCTTTCCGCTGTCGACCTCGACCGTACCCTCCGCGGCACCCTTGTGGACCACCACATCCCTCATGTCCACAAACTCACCGACATGTTGCAGATCGATGACGTACTTTCCCGTCAGCTGGATTCGGTGCTTCTTCCCGAACTCCATGGTCCCCTTGACATCGTGGAAGGCGCTGGCCTTAAAGAAACCCTTGCCGTCCGACAGGGTCCCCCTGTTATCCATCATCTCAAGGACACCGGAGACATCCGTGAGCTTCTTGCCTTCGTATTCGCCTGTGACACCCTTCAATTCCAGCTCCGTGAGAAAGGGTTTTTTCTTCTCGTAAGTCAGTTTCCTGATCTTCAGGGACCCGTCCCTGACATATGCCCAGACGTCATACCCCGCTTCGTCCATATTGAGGTATTCCCTCACGGCACTCATGGGTATGGGACCCGACGTGATATCGAGGCGGGAGAAAAGGATGCTCTTCATGCTGACGTCGATGGTGAAGGGGGCGTCTCCGTATTTCGTGTCGTACACGGATATGTGAATATCGGGGCCTTTCGTCGTGATCGTGGACTTCGCGGTCACCCTGCTGACGACAAGGGGTTTTTTGAGCCAGGTATCCCGTATGGTGAGCTTCGGTGAATTGCACGTGCCCGAAAGGGTAAGGGCTTCCTCGTAAAAGGTAAACTCCCCCTTCCCGTTCACGACCCCGCCCAGAATAGGATCTATCTTTTCGAGACCGAAGGCGTCGACCTCGACGGAACCTTTGACACGACGCTTTCCCCTGTCGACAGCGCTGTCCCCGACCACCCTGACCTTGCCGGCATGGTCGGGGTCGGTGATGGACGCGACAAAGCGCAGGGGTTTTTTCGTGTTGATGTTCTCGGCGACTATGGACCCGATGACCAGTTTGCGACCCCCGACGGTCACGGTACCGTTCGAGACCTCGAGAAGCCCGATGGAGGTGGAGAAGTTTCCGCGGTCCATTTCCACCTTGCCGACGACGACATCGAAATCCTTGACCGTCAACCGATCGAGGAATATTCCCCGCGAGAACCACATGCGGGCCGCAACGGTCCCGACCTTACCCGATATGACCCCTTTGAACTGCATGTTCCCCAGGGTCAGGCCCACCGCACCGTCGCTCAAAGACATGTCCGCTCTTTCGATCTTGACGGCGATTCCCGTTGACCGCGCGAGGAGATGGGACAGGACAGCGGGCAGGTTATGGGTCACGATGATTATCCCGAGGGCGAGGAGCACAACACACAGGAGAAGCGCTGCAATGGCCTTTTTCATCACGGTGTCCTTGCCAGGGCGAAAAGGGTAACGTCCGCCGAACCCGCCGCCTTGAGGGTCCGCGCGGCCTCGGAGGCCGTGTATCCCGTTGTGAAGAGATCGTCGACGAGAAGGATGCGTTTCCCCTCGACGGACGACCTGTCACGCACGTGAAAGGCGCCTCTTACGTTGCTCCTGCGCTCCCGACGAGACAGCGTGAACTGGTCCCGGGTGCCGCCGCGCTTGACGAGCGAGCGGTGATCCACGATTACACCCGTGATGGACGATATTTCCTCGGAGATGATGTAGGACTGGTTGAAGCCTCTCTCGCGGAGACGCCTGCCGGAAACGGGAATGGGCACGATGCAGTCGAATGTACCCCTCAAGGGGCGGACCTTTTCCCCTGCAAGACGGGCAAGCCGCCTGCCGACGTCCTTCCTGCCCCGGAACTTGAAGGCATGGACGGCATCACGCAGGCCCCTCTCGTAATAGAAGCCATAGATGCCCCGGGAGAAACCCATCTCCGCCGCGCTGCAGGCAGCGCATGGAATGCGCCTTCCCAGCCATCTGCCGCACACAGGGCACACTTCAGTCTCCTTGACGGTCCTCAGATCGTCGATGCATCGGGAACAAAGGACGCTGCCATCCGCGCCGCAGACAACACAGGATTCGGGATAGAAGAGGGCTAACGCGCAGTTGAAAAAGCTAGGCACCGTACTTGTCGAGCCGCCCTCCGTGGGCAAGGGCCAGAGGCATGAGTTCCTTGCTGTATATGGTTCCCGCGCTCCCGACAATGCAGTTCTTCTCGTGAAAGGCAAGGCCGTCCGTCTCACCCGTTTTCGTGACGATGAGAAGAGGAACGGGATGCCAGCTGTGTCCTTTCAGCGGGCAGGGTGTGGAATGGTCGCCCGTGATGATGAGCGCCTGGGGATCGAGGGCCGATATCCCCGGAAGGAACCTGTCCACGTCCTCGATCGCCTTCACCTTCTCTTTGAAATTACCGTCCTCGCCGGCAAGGTCCGTCTCCTTCACGTGGAAGAAGAAGAACCGGTAATCGTCGTAGTTCTTCTTCAGAATGTCCACAGCATCCTCGTAGCTGGCCGGCTCTTCCCTGACATCCATGCCGAGAACCTTCGCAATCCCCCGGTACATGGGATACGTCGCGATGGCGAGTGCCCGCATGCGGTATTTCTCCGCAAAGGGTGTTATGTCCGGCTTCCGGGAGAAACCGCGGAGCAGCGCCCCGTTGGCTACCGGCTCAGCCTTGAGCAGATCCCTGACCCTGTTGATGAAACCGTTGACCACGCGGGCGGCAAACTCCGCTTCCGCCGCCTTCGCTGAGGTGTAGGCAAAAGGCTTGTTGTCCTTGTGGGGGTCGGCGTCGGTGAGTTTGTCACTCAGGCCCTTGCCCCTGAATATGGCGGCGAACCGATGGGACTTGCCCGGTTTTATGATGACCTCGGCGCCTTCAACCTCTTTCACCGAGGCGGCGATCATGGCGCAGAGCCTTTCCGTCTCCTCAGTCGGTATCCTGCCCGCCCTGCGGTCGGTCACCACGTCCTGCCTTATGGTGCAGAAGTTGGCCCGTGCCGCGAGGTCCCCGTCACGCAGGTCCATGTTGAGACCCAGGACCTCAAGAACGCCGCGGCCGATCTCGTTGGCCACGGGATCGTATCCGAAGAGGCTGAGGTGTCCCGGACCGCTGCCGGGAGTGATGCCGGTGCCGACGGGTATGATCCTGCCGAGCACGCCCCTTTGCGTGGCAAGCCTGTCCATGTTCGGCTTGGCGGCGGCCTGGAGAGGCGTCTTGAGATCGAAGTCCGGGTTCGGGATATCTCCGAGACCGTCAAGTATGAGAAAAATGATCTTGTTATCGTTCGATAAGAGAAGCTCGTCCATCATGATGGCTCACCTCGGGTCCATTCTGCCTCGTCGTAGAGCGTGCGCAGTTCGTTCATATCGGCGTGGAGGAATTCCTCCTTCTTCACATTTATCGTATTCCAGCTGTAGCAGCTTTCGCAGAAGTCGCTCCACTCCTCCTTGATGGCCTGGCACTTGGTGCAGACGAAAGGTATGTACGCCTGTTGCTCCATCGGAAAGGCATCCCGGAACTCTTCGACGGCGTTTTCAAGCTCTCCCCGGTGGATGTAGGCCTCGGCCATCGCCCGGTGAAGACCCTTGAAATCTTCACCCTCGGCCATGAGCGTGTTAAGGGTATCGATGGCCTCGTCGATCATCTCGAGGCGCAGGCAGAGCCGCGCGTAGAGAAAGGAGATGAGGTGGTCCTCGGGAGAGATGTCGAGGACCCTGCGGTAGATCTTCAGGATGACCTCCGGATCGCCCCTGTCTATGTAGAGGTCTTCCATCTTCAGCAGGAATTCCACGTGGCCCGTCTTTGTGTAGCCTCTCCCGTAGACCCGGCCTGCCTCGTTGAGCTTGCCCGTCTTCTTGTACGCCTCCCCGAGGAGGATGTAGGCGGGTATGAAGCGCTTGTCCTCGCCTATGATCTCCTTGAGTTCATCGATGATCTTCTCCGCGTTGGCCGAGAACCGCTCGTTAAAGAGGCCGCACACCTTCTCGTAGCGGATGCCGATGAGCCGCTTCCCCTCTTCATCGGTCTTGACGTGGCGCCTGATCTTCAGTTCCATGTCATAGGCGCCGTCCCAGTCCTTTTTCCATATGTAGAGGTCCCGAAGCAGCCGTGCCGCCTTGAGGCTCGATTCGTTCAGCCGCAGGATCTCCTTCAGTACGCCCTCGTTCCTGTCGTATTCCCTGGAGACCATGTTCACCTTCACCTTCTTGAAAAGAACGTTCTCCGTCTTCCCCAAGGCTGTCTCCGCGAGATCCAGGGTCTCCCTCGCCTTCTCGTAGTCCTCCATGGAAACGTAGATGTCGGCAAGGGCTATGTATGTCTCCTCTTGCCCGGGGTTCCTCCGGGAAAGCCTGTCAAGCTGTTCGATTGCCTTCTCCCGGTCACCCTTGAGATCGTAGTGCCGCGCCTTTTCCAGCAGTCCGAGGTACTCCTCGCTCTTGCGCTCGGAGCGCCTCGCCATCCAGGACGTTATCGTGGTCTTCACGTCATAGAAGAAGCTGACGATGATTGATATGATGACACCAAGACAGAAGGACGCGATGATGAACTCGGCCAGAGACAGTTCCACGGGCCGCGCCCCTCCGTAGTAGAACTTTACATTCTCAGGGTTCAGATGCGCGATGTAGAAATAGAAAACAAGAAAAAGCGCCAGAACGAAAAAGAATATCTTATACCGCATCCGTTATAAACCTTTCTCCTCCATTTGTCGCTTACAGGTTATACAATACCGTGCCACGGGATTTGCTTCAAGTCTTTTCTCGCTGATCTTCTCCTCGCATTCCTCGCAGATCCCGTAGGTCCCCTTGCTCAATTTGTCGAGGGAGTTGTCGATGTCTTTCAGGATGGTGAGATCGTTGTCGCTGATGCTCATCAGGATATCCGCGTTGTAGGTGTTGCTTGCCGCGTCGGCCATGTCCTGGATCCCGTCCGTCCCGAGGTTATATGAATCCTCCTTGAGCTTCTTCGCCTTGTTGAGTATGTTCTCTCGCATCTTGAGAAGCCTCTTGCGGTAGAATTCAACTTTTTCCTTATTCATTCCCCACCTCTGTGTTCTTATTTTCGTTCTTGACCCTATGTCTTTTTGCCTCGATCCACAGGCTTTCCAGGTCGTAGAGCTCCCTGAGCGGTTCAAGAAAGATGTGGACGATGACGCTCTGATAATCGAGGATGACCCAGCGGCCCTCGTCATATCCTTCAACGGCGATCGGCCTCACTCCTTCCTGTTTCATCCCTTCCCGTATTCCATCCGCGACGGTCCTCACGTGGCGTTCGCTGGTCCCCCCGGCTATGACGAAGTGATCGGCGATGTCCGTGAGACCGCTTAAGTCCATTATGACAACATCGAGGGCCTTTTTGTCATCCGCCAGTTTTCCGCACACCTCCACCATATCATCGGGTTTCATCTGAGAACCTGTACAACCCCCTTTCAATTATCATTTTCTCCACACCGGGCGGCACGAGGTACCTGATGGACCGTTCGCCCCTGATGAGATCCCTTATCTTCGTCGAAGAGATGTCCATCTTCGTCACCGGGTGAAGGTATATCTTCCTGCCCGATTCGTGGCGGTAAACACCATCTCCGAGAACCGTCAATTTCCCGCGCACGGCCCCGGGCAGCATCTCCGGTATACCGGCCGGCGGCGAGGCGGGTCTCGTCATGACGATAAAGCCGGCATGGTAGAAAAGCTCTTCGTAATGGTACCATGTATGTATCTCCCGGAAGGCGTCGACACCGATGATGAAATAAATGTCATCGAAACGCCGTTCCAGTCTTTTCAATGTGTCGATGGTGTAGGATACCCCGCCCCTCCGTATCTCCATGTCGGAGACCCTGAAGAAGGCATTGCCCCTGACGGCAACCTTCAGCATCCTCAGGCGCTCGCCGGGGAGTCCGCCCGCGGCTTCCTTGTGGGGAGGGACGTGGGAGGGGATGAAATAGACGCTGTCCAGGTGGAAATCCTCCCTGATCTCCTCGGCGACGCGCAAATGCCCCATATGCACGGGGTTAAAGGTTCCACCGAAGACGCCTGTCGCCATTGCACCGTCCCTATGTCCGCAATTGCCCATCACCAAAGGCAATGAACTTTGTCACCGTGAGCTCCTCGAGGCCCATGGGCCCGAAGGCGTGGAGCCTCGTGGTGCTGATCCCCATCTCCGCGCCGAGACCAAGCTGGAAACCGTCGTTGAGCCGCGTCGAGGCATTGACGAGCACCAGCGAGGAGTTGACCTCGCGGAGGAACTTCCAGGCCCTGTTGTAGTTTGCCGTCACGATCGCCTCGGTGTGGCTCGACCCGTACTTTCTGATATGATCGATGGCCTCGCTCATGTCCGCGACGACCCTGATCGCCAGGGTGAGGTCGAGGTATTCGGCTGACCAGTCTTCCTTCGTCGCCCTGCCGATGTCCTTGAGGACGGCCACCGTCCCCGGGCAACCCCGCATCGTGACACCCTGCCGGGCGAGCTCCCTGTGCACCTTTGGGAGGAAGGCCTTCGCGACCTTCTCATGGACGAGGAGCGTCTCGAGGGCGTTGCATGTGGCCGGCTTCTGGACCTTGCTGTTGACGACGATCTCGACGGCTGTCTTGAGGTCGGCCTCGTCGTCGACGTATATGTGGCATACCCCCTTGTAGTGCTTGAGAACGGGTATGCGGGAACGTTCCACGATGTTGCGGATAAGGGCCTCGCCTCCCCTCGGTATGACGAGGTCTATCTCCTCCTCCCTTTCGAGGAGGGCGTAGATGTAGTCGCGGTCCGCGGTGTCCACGAACTGGACGGCATCGGGTGATATCTTCGACCCTTTCAGCGTCTCCACGATAAGCCGGTAGAGGGCCCTGTTGGAATGGTATGCCTCCGACCCTCCCTTGAGGATGACACAGTTGCCGCTCTTCAGGCACAGGGAGAAGGCCTCTATGGTCACGTTGGGGCGGGACTCGTAGATGATGAGGATGACGCCGATGGGGATCCTCATCCTGCCCACGAGAAGGTTGTTGGGCCTTTTCCAGACCTTGACGATCTCCCCGACGGGATCCGGAAGGGCCGCCACATCCCTCAGGCTACCCTGCATCTCCCTTATCAGCTTGTCGTCGATGCGGAGGCGGTCGATGAGGCTCTTCGCCATGCCTTCCTTTTCGGCGGCGCGGACGTCCTTCATGTTCTCCTCGTACAGGTAGTCCTGATTCTTCCCGAGCGCATCGGCAAGGCGCTCGAGCACCCCGTTCTTCTCGTCCGTGGATGCGTGCGCCAGGATGTCGGACGCGCCTTTCGCCTTCTGAGCAAGCATTTCCGGTCTCATATCACCACCATGTTGTCCCTGTGAACCACTTCTTCCGTGTATTTATATCCAAGCTCCTTCTCTATATCAAGACTTTTCAGGCCCTTTATCCTGTCCATCTCGGAGGAGGAGTAGTTCGCGATGCCCCGGGCGACGACAGTTCCCGAAACATTCTTCATCTCCACACAATCGCCGCTCGTGAAATGGCCGTCGATCCGGACAACGCCCGACGGCAAAAGGCTCTTTCCGTTATCCACCACGGCACGCTCGGCGCCTTCATCGATCAATATGACGCCCTTCGGCTTGAAGGCGAAGGCGGTCCACCACTTGCGGCGGGCGAGCTTCCGACCGGGGAGAAAGAGGGTACCGACCTCACGCCCTTCGACGACCCTCAGGATCACGTCCTTGCTGCCCCCGAGGACGACGCGCGTGGGTATCCCGTAGAGCCCGGCCTTCTTCGCGGCCTCGAGCTTGCTCACCATGCCGCCGACGCTCTTTTCGCTCGCCGACTGCGCCGCCGTCCCCTCTATCTCCTCGTCGATCCTGTGGACAACGGGGATCATCTTCGCGCCGGGATAGCGGTTGGGATCGCGGTCGAAGAGCCCTTCCACATCGGAGAGTATGAGAAGAAGGTCAGCCGTGGCGATCTGGGCGATGAGAGCGGACAGGTTGTCGTTGTCGCCGAACTTTATCTCCGTGAATGAGAGGGCGTCGTTCTCGTTGATGACGGGGACGATGTCCATCTTGAGGAGGGTGTCGAGCGTATTTGTCAGATTGAGACAGCGTGTCCTGTTCTTTATGTCTTCATGGGTAAGCAGTATCTGGCTCACCTTCATATTCTTCTTCTCGAAGTTCTCGCGGTACATCTTCATGAGGAGCACCTGGCCGATCGACGCCAAGGCCTGTCGCTTGGCAATCTCCTTCGGTTTCCGGGCAAGGCCGACGGTCTCCATGCCGCAGCCGATCGCTCCCGAGGAGACGATGATGACGTCGATGCCCTTCTCCTTGACCTTTCTCACCTGCCGGGCGATGTCCCCGATCCTGCCGGTGGAGATCCTCTTCTTTTCGTCGAGAAGGACGGAGGTCCCTATCTTGATAACGAGACGGTTCATACGGGCACCGCTTTTCTTCATGGCTCAGACCGCCTGGTTGAGGTTCTGCCTCAACGCCTCAACGCCCTCGGAGATCGCCGAGACGAGATCATCCATTCCTGCGAGTGTGAGGGCGCTGACAACAACCACCTTCTCTCCCTTCCTCGTAAGGTACGACCTCCACCGGGCGGCCACGTCCGGGGTCACGAGGTCGGCCTTGTTGAGCACCACGAGTCTTCGCTTCTCAAGCATCGTCGCGCTGTAGCTTCCCAGCTCCCCGAGAAGGGTCCTGTAGTCTGCCCTCACGTCACCGGAGGAGAGGTCGAGGACGACAAGGAGCGCGTTCGTCCTCTCGATATGCTTGAGGAAGGCAAGCCCCAGTCCCTTACCGCTCGACGCCCCCTCGATGATCCCCGGGATGTCGGCGATGACGAAGGTCTTCTCATTGTCATCAAGGACCCCCAGGGCGGGTGTGAGGGTCGTGAAGGGATAGTCGCCGACCTTCGGTCTCGCCTGGGTAAGACGGGAGATGAGGGTCGATTTCCCCGCGTTGGGA
>MVQQ01000214.1 GCA_002067555.1 Syntrophorhabdus sp. PtaB.Bin184 | reverse complement strand
TCACACTCCGCGATCTCTCCTACGCCGCCGGCCTGAGCGAGTTCCATCTCCTCCGCGTCTTCCGCGCCGCCGTCGGACTCCCTCCCCACGCCTACGTCATCCAGAAACGGGTGGACCGTGCTCGCCGCCTCCTTCTCGCGGGCCTGTCTATCGCCGACGTCAGTCTGGAAGCAGGTTTTGCCGACCAAAGCCACTTCACGAGGGCCTTCAAAAAGATCGTCGGCGTCACACCCGGCTGCTATCGCGCCAGCAATTCCGTTCAAGACGCGCCCGACCTGTGAGCACTACACTATAACCACGCACGGGCGCGCCCGCCACCCCGGGGCCGCCCACATCCTCCAGGGAGGGAAAACAATGATACGCATCTGCACAGATCGCGACCTTGACTCAATCCTCGAGATCATCAATGACGGGGCTCAGGCCTACAGGGGCATCATACCGCAGGACCGCTGGCACGAACCTTATATGGCCCGCCGGGAGCTCAGCCGCGAGATCGAGGATGGCGTGGTCTTTTACGGCTACGAGGAAGAGGACTTTCTCGCCGGAGTTATGGGCATTCAGGACCGATGCGACGTGTCTCTCATCCGCCACGCCTATGTCCGGACGGCGCGGCGAAATCACGGCATCGGCTCGAGGCTCCTCGACTTTCTGCAGTCGACCACCGACAAGCCGCTTCTCGTCGGCACATGGGCCGCTGCTACCTGGGCGATAGCCTTCTACCAGAAGAAAGGCTACAGGGTCCTCCCCCCGCACCAGAAGGACCACCTTCTCAAGAAGTACTGGAACATACCGCAGCGGCAGGTAGATACCTCCGTCGTGCTCGCCGGCCCCGGCTGGCCCCAACCGTGAGATCCCGGTGGCGCTCTCCATTATTCTACGGCCATCTTCTCATTGCAGCCTGATACAGGATACATCATCATGCTCCTCATGTATGGCACGCTCTATTCTTTCGGCGTCTTTCTCAAACCCCTGCTCGCGGAACTCCGCTGGACGAGGACGTCTCTTCTCGGTGCCTACTCTCTGTTTCTTTCTCAGCGGAGCTCTCGCGGCACCGGCCGGATGGCTGACCGACAGGGTCGGCCCCATGGCCGTCATCTGCACCTCCGTTATTCTCCTCAGCCTCGGCTATCTTCTTCCCTCCCAGGCCAACAGCGCTGCCGGACCTTTCCTCTCCCTCGGCATCATCGTCGGTGCGGGGATGAGCGGTGGCATCGCCCCGGTTCTTTCGACGGTCGCCCCATGGTATCGAACCAGGAGGGGTTTGATGGCCGGGCTTGTCATCGCGGGTATCGGCTCGGGAACATTCGTCGTGCCCTCGATTGCGAGCCTCCTCATTGCCGCCTTCGGCTGGCGCGTCTCCTTCCTCCTCTTCGGCATCGTCACGGGGGGCACGGTGGCAGGCCTCAGTCTTCTCTTCCGCCGTGAACCCCGGGACATGGCCCTTCTTCCCTATGGCTGTCAACCCGCCGGCGTCAACCCGGACCCGGGTCCGGCCGACGGCCTTTCCCGCACCGAAGCATCCCGCACTCTTGAACTGTGGATACTCATCGCGCTCTATGCCTGTGCCGGCTTTTTATACAAATCGCCCTCGTGAACACCACCATCTACGCCGTCGACCCGGGAGCACCGGGGTTCCGGGCCGCCTCCCTACTCTCCGTCATGGGCCTGGGCAGCATAGCGGGCAGGCTCATTGGCGGCCTCGCCTCCGACCGGTTCGGCACAAGACCCGTCCTGATCACCGCCACTCTCATGATGGCCGCCCAGTTCGGCCTTCTCATCGTCTCCCGGGATTTCCGCGCTCTCTTGTTCTTCGCCGGGCTCTTCGGCATAACGTATGGGAAGATCCTCTGCGCAATGCCGCTTCTGCCCGCAGAGACTTTCGGTCTGCGTCATCACGGCATCCTTCTCGGCATCATCACCTTTGCCAGCACCCTCGGGGGCGGCATGGGGTCCCTCACGGCGGGCCTTCTTTTCGATCTCTTTCGTAACTACGCTGTGGTGTGGAGCGTCTGCGTGACCGTCTCACTCAGGGCGTTCGTCCTTTCCTTATCGACGGGAAGGGTCCGCCGCACCGATGCGGGGACGGTCCGCGAAAGAGGGGATTGACCCCATGTTTCACGTGGAACTACTCGTGTCCCCTGTAATATCAATATGTTGCGTGGTCACCGCATGCTGTGGACTTCCTTGTAGCGCATGTCCCGCTCCACATCGCGGATCTTGCGCGCCAGGATATTCTTCAGGTGGGCTTCCATATCGATAAACTGCACCGAAGCCAGAGCGACGGTCTTCCGTATCCGTTCGTTCTCCGGCTCCCACACCCTCATGACCTTTGCCTCCACGGTGTAAGCCACGTCCTCTACGTACAGGACCAGCTTTACCGGTTCACCGATCACGAAGGGGAAGACCTTCTCGTGGCTGAATTTCGCCCCTCCGATGGATATGTCGATGAGGTTCACGCCCTTGCCACCCACGGCTATCCTGATCCCGCAGTCTGTCGGGGGCTCAAGCCTGTAAAACATCCTCAGGTTATACTCCTCGAAGCCTCCCGCCCTTCTCAGGACAAGCGCCTGCACCTTGACAGAGGATGACAGTTCGAACTCCTTCACGAACTCCATGACGATCGCCGGGAACCCGAACCGGCGGGGCTGCCCCCCCGACCTGTCGATGAAGGTCACAAAAAGTTCCTTGCCGAGGTGCGTCCTCGATATGGGAGGATCCGTCTGGGCGACGATCATTCTGTCCCCCGCCATGTCGTGGATCGTGGAGTTCCCGACATCAACGGTCTCCCTCATATGGTCTATGTTGACGATAATATTTATGTTGAGGCCTGGTCTGATGTTCATTTTCGCCCGCGGACAGGAAACTGTCCTTCCTGCCTATTTCTCGGCCATCTCCAGCATTCGCTTAAAGGGATAGGCCGCTATCACGAGGACGAACGTCTCCTCGTCCTTCGTGTTCGTGAGCGCGTGCGGCTCACCCGCGGGTATAAAGATCGAATCCCCCTCCTTCACCTCCCGGATCTCGTCCCCGACCTTCATGTTCCCGCCACCCCGAAAGATCATGTATATTTCTTCGACCTCGTCGATGTGCTCCTCGATGGTGTTGCCCGGGGGCAGTATCGCATAGGCCAGGAACTCTATGCCTTCGAGGATGCGGCTCGTCATGATCATCCATGCCGTCGCCCCCCAATGAGCCCTGTACCTCGTCGCCAACACCTCAGGATCGTTGAAATTCCGGACTATCATCTGGCTCTTCTCCCGTCTCGTGTCCTTATGCTTTCCGGCTCAAACCCCGCCAGCCATTCGAGCGCCTCCAGCCGTTCTTACAGAACAGGCAGGTACGTCTCGATCTCGTAGTTCGACACGTGCGCCCTGAACCTGTCCCATTCTATCTTCTTGTTCTCGATAAGCTTCTCGAAGACGTGGTCGCCAAGGGCATCACGCACGAGCTTTGAACCTTCCGTCAACTCTATGGCTTCGAACAGGCTTCCCGGGAGCGACCCTATGCCCAGTTCCTTCCTGCGTTCCGCACTCATGTCGTAGACATCTTCTTCAACGGCGCCGGGGAGAGGGTACTTGTTCCTTATCCCCTCGAGGCCCGCCCTCAGCATGCAGGCAAAGGCGAGATAGGGGTTGCAGGCCGGGTCGGGGCTCCTGTACTCCACCCGCGTCGCGTTCTCCTTTCCCGGTTTGTACAGGGGCACCCGCACCAGCGTTGACCTGTTGCGCCTTGCCCACGATATGTATACAGGCGCTTCGTAGCCGGGCACCAGCCTCTTGTAGGAGTTCACCCACTGGCTCGTCACCAGGGTGATCTCCCGCGCATGCCGCAGAAGCCCCGCGATATACCATTTGGCCACGTCGGAAAGGAAGTGCTTGTCCTTTTCGTTGAAGAAGGCGTTCTTCTTGCCCTTGAAAAGGGACTGGTGCACATGCATCCCGCTGCCATTGACGCCGAATATCGGCTTCGGCATGAAGGTCGCATACACACCGTACTTCCTCGCCACCTCCTTCACGACGACCCGGTACGTCATGGTGTTGTCCGCCATGGCGAGGCCGCCGGCGTATCTCAAATCTATCTCGTGCTGCGACGGGGCCACCTCGTGGTGGCTGTACTCGACGCTTATGCCCATTTTCTGCAGCATGAGCACCGTGTCCCTCCGAAGGTCCACGGCCTCGTCGAGGGTCGTGATGTCGAAATAGCCTCCCTTATCCAGGGTCTGCGTCGCCGAATCGGACTTGAAATAGAAGTATTCCAGCTCGGGGCCCACGAAGAACTCGAACCCCATCTCCTGGGCCGCCTTGAGGTTCCGCTTCAGCACGTACCGGGGATCTCCTTTGTACGGTGTCCCGTCGGGCTCGAAGATGTCGCAGAACATACGCGCCACCGACGCCTCTCCCTGAGGCCTCCAGGGCAGTATGGTGAAGGTCGACACGTCGGGCTTCGCCACCATGTCGCTCTCGTCGATGCGGGCAAACCCCTGGATGGAGGACCCGTCGAAGCCCATGCCCTCCTCGAGGGCGCTCTCCAGCTCGTCGATGGTGATGGTGAAGCTCTTTGCGAACCCGAGCAGATCCGTGAACCAGAGCTTTATGAAGGTGACGCCCCTCTCCCGGGCGTATTTCATCACCTGTGTCTTCGTCATCGATCGCCCTCCTCCGCGTTCCGCAATTTCCTCCATTATGAAGGCGTGTACCTTCAAAGTCAATGTTTTTCCTCGGCATGCCGGGCGCTCATTCCGTTGACAGGCGCGGCCCCGTTCTGGTACATTTCCTTAACGTCGATCCGGCACATCCCGGGGGGAACCCAATGAGGCACAGACCATGAATATCTCCAGAAGGGCCAGCGAGATATCACCCTTTTATGTCATGGAGCTTCTCGAGAAGGCCCGCTTGATGGAGGCCGAGGGACACAGCATCATTCACATGGAGGTCGGCGAGCCTGGATTCGAGACGCCGGGCCCGATAAAGCAGGAAGCACTCAAGGCGCTCGGGGACGGCAAAACCTTCTACACCCACAGCCTCGGCATCTCCGAGCTGCGGGAGGCCGTCTCCCGCAATTACCGCGACCGCTACGGCCTTGAGGTTTCCCCCGAGCGTGTGATCATCACCAACGGCTCGTCGGGCGCCTTCATCCTTCTCTTCGCGGCGCTGCTCGAGCAGGGCCGTACCCTTGCCATAGCCGACCCCGGGTACCCCTGCTACAGGAACATCGCCCTCCTCACGGATTGCGCGGTGAGGCTCCTCCCTGTTTCCGCCGGGACCAACTATGAGGTCCTTCCCGAGCAGATTGACGGCCCATTGAGGCCCGACGTCCTTGTCGTCGCCAATCCCTCGAACCCGACGGGGACCATCTACCGCCCCGGATCCCTGAACGCCCTTTATGAAAAACTCTCTTCGCGGGGGAGCACCCTCATCGTCGACGAAATATACTCCGGCCTTGTTTACGATGCCCCTTTTTCTTCGAGCGTTTCCATCTCCGGGGACGTCATCGTCGTGAACGGTTTCTCCAAGGCCTTCGCGATGACCGGGTGGCGCCTGGGATGGATGGTCGTGCCCCCTCGTCTCGTCCGCCCCATTCAGAAACTGGCGCAGAACCTCTTCATCGCACCGCCGTCCATCTCGCAGTACGCGGCTCTGGCTGCCTTTGACGACGCCGAGGGACTCGCCCGCATGTGCAGTCTTTACAGGGAGCGCAGGGATTTCCTCCTGCCCCGGCTTCGGGGTCTTGGGTTCGACGTCCCCGTCAAGCCCGACGGCGCGTTTTACATCTACGCCGGCATCGAGCGTTTCGCCATGGACAGCATGCTTTTCGTAGAAAGGGCCCTTGCCGAGGCAAAGGTGGCCATCACACCGGGGTACGACTTCGGCCGGTTCGGGGCCGCCTCCCATGTGCGCTTCTCCTACGCCGACAGGCTGGAGAACCTCGTGGAGGGATGCGACAGGCTTGAAAGGTGGCTCTAAAGACCCGGGAGGGTTTCACAATCGGCATCCGGGTATTACGTTTTTCCGGTTTCGACCGATATTACATCTAGGAGGATTGTTGTGCCGAAGGTCGCCCCCGGCAGTCTCGAACCAGGAATGAAGGTCGCGAAGCCCGTCGTCAACACCAGCGGCATGGTCCTTCTCGGGGAGAACGCAGAGCTCACCCCGGAGCTCATCGACAGGATCAGGAGCATGGAGGTCGACGGGGTGTGGATCCAGGGCCTGTCGAAGCCCTCAGTCCCCGTGGAGGCGGCCCTCGCCGAACTCGACAGGCGCTTCCATCTCGTCGCCGACCAACCCCGCATGGATGTCATCAGAAAAGCGGCCCGAAAACACATCGAGAGCCTCTATGAATAGCATGGATGTCAGGGTTGTCAGGGAAAAGATCGAGCACGTAAATGCCCTTCCCACCATTCCCAAGGTCTTGAACAGGCTCCTTGCGGTCATCGAGAACCCGCGGGTGTCCCTGAACGAGATATCGAGCTTCATCTCCTCCGACCCCGCCCTCACCACGAAGGTGTTGAGGATGGTGAACTCGCCGGTGTACGGTTTTCCCGGAAGGATCTCCTCCGTCAACCAGGCGGTCATACTCCTCGGACTTACCGTCGTGAAGGGCCTCCTGCTGGGCGTCTCCGTCTTCGAGCTCATGCAGAAAACCATGATCGGGCTCTGGGAGCATTCCATCGGAACGGCCCTGTTCTCTCGTTTGATCGCCCTGCGCAAGGGCCACAAGGAACCCGACGAGGTATCCGTGGACGGCCTTCTCCACGATATCGGCAAGGTATTCCTCGTGCTCCAGTTCCCCGAGGAATACGAAAAGGCGCTGGCCCAGACGAAGCAGGGCGGCATCATCATCCATGAGGCCGAGAAGAACCGCTTCGGCACAACGCACGCCAGCGTGGGGAGCTGGATGGCCAGGAAGTGGCGCTTTCCGGCAAAGCTTATCGACGTCATAGAATATCATCACAAACCCCATCTGACGAAAAGCACTCCTGTCGAGTCCGCCATCGTCCATGTCGCCGACATCCTCGTGCGCGCCCGGGGTTTCGGCTTTCCCGGCGACGACCTCATGACGCCCGTCCAGCCCGAAGCGTGGGACCTTCTCGGGCTCACCGAGAAAGACCTTCTCGAGATATTCGACGAGGCCGAGGACTCCCTGCAGATGACGGAAGACCTGACCCTATGAGCGAGAAAAAGACCGTCGTCGTCATATCGCAGGATGTTGTCCTCTCGGGCATAATAGACCGTCTCCTCTCCCGGGACTACGGCGTTTTCCTTTTCAGGAACATCCAGTCCGCCATCGATTACATTTACAATTCCCCCCCGAACCTCATCATCCTCGATACCTCGGAAGAGGACATCTATTCCATGGATGTCCTCAACAACCTCAAGAGCGATCCCATCTTCTACCAGCTTCCCGTTCTTGTCGTCATTGACGATATCCCGAGCGTACCCGTCTGGAGGAATCTTTTCGTCGAAGACTACCTGAAAAGGGAGGACATCGAGCAGGAGGGCACGACCCGCGTTGCCCTGGCGATACTCCGCTCAGAGCGTATCGTGGAGGTGAACCCCCTTACCAAGCTGCCGGGGAACATCTCCATAAGCAGGCAGATACAGGCAAGGATAGAGGCCGGCGACATCTTTGCCCTCGCGTACGCGGACCTCGATCACTTCAAGCCCTTCAACGACCACTACGGCTTCACGAGGGGCGACGAGGTGATACGCATAACGGGCAGGCTCATTCTCAATATCGTGAAGAGCAAGGAACCCCAGACCGGTTTCGTCGGGCATATAGGGGGCGACGATTTCGTTTTCATAACCTCCGTCGACCTCGTAGAGGAGGCCTCGGCCGACATCATCGACGCATTCGACCGGATCACCCCCACCCTGTACGACAGGAAAGACAGGGACGCCGGCTTCATAGAAACCCTCGACCGCCAGGGCAATACCAGGAAGTTCCCCATAATCGCTCTTTCCATAGGCATTGCCACCAACAGGACGCGCTCCTTCACCCACTTCGGGGAGATGACCGAGGTGGCCTCGGAAATGAAGAAGCTCGCCAAGCAATCCTGGGGAAGCTGCTACCTCACGGACCGCAGGGTGGTCAATCCGGCATAGGCCCGATCGACGTGGACGAGCATGCGGGTCGGCGCCTCGGCCGCCCGAGGGGCACACGGGTCTGCGCGTTCCGGACGAAAACCCTTATTCTCCTTGCCCGATCCGGCGATCTGGAGTAAAACCTTCTCTGAGATCGCCAGCAGGGAGAGCACATGGTCGGCGTCGTCAAAGATCCTCTCTATCTCGAGCATGACCCGGGCGACTACCACCCGGAAAGCCCGGACCGCCTGAGGCATATCTATTCCATGCTGCCCTCCATTGACGGCGATGGGGTCCTTTATGTGACGCCAAGGATGGCGACCCACCAAGAGGTCGCTCTCATCCATGACGCGTCCTACGTCGAGCGCATTGCCAGAACCGAGGGGTGTACGGCCTCCCTTGATCCCGACACGTCCACGTCACCCCGAACCTACGAGGCCGCCCTTCTTGCCGCGGGCGGATGCCTGAGCCTCGCCGACTCCATCCTCTCCGGCGTCGTCCAGAGCGGCTTCGCCCTTATCCGGCCTCCCGGGCATCACGCCGAGAGGTCGCGGGCAATGGGCTTCTGCATCTTCAACAACATCGCCATCGCGGCCCGCTACCTGCAGGCGACGCACGGCCTAAGCAAGGTCCTCATCGTCGATTTCGACCTCCACCACGGGAACGGAACCCAGCACAGCTTCTATTCCGATCCTTCCGTCCTGTACTTCTCGACCCACCAGTTCCCCTACTACCCCGGCACCGGCTGGTATGAAGAAACCGGCCAGGGTGACGGGGCGGGGTACACCGTCAACGTACCCCTGCCCTACGGGATGAATGACGATGATTATCTCTTCGTTTTCCGGGAAGTGCTCCTGCCCGTAGCCGACCTCTTCCAGCCCGACATGGTGCTCGTCTCGGCCGGTTTCGACACGTACCGCGACGACCCCCTCGGAGGCATGTCGATCACAGAAGGGGGGTATTCGGCCATGACGGAGGTGCTCCTCGGCATCGCCCGGAAATGGTGCCGTTCCATGCTACTCTTTGTGTTGGAGGGGGGTTACGATGCCGCGGGCCTCGCCCGCTCCGTGAAGGCGGTGATAACAACGATGAAGGGGAATCCTGCCTTTGAATACGTGAGGAAAGGCGAACCCTGTCCGGGGGTCGTGGAGGTTGTAACCAACGTGAAGAGGGTGCTGGGTCCCTTCCGGGGAAAGCTCTAGTTTTCCTCCTTCCAGACCATTTCTTTCAGTTCCTTCCCGACCTTGAAATAGGGAAGCCGCTTGGGCTCGACCTGAACGGTCTCGCCGCTCTTCGGATTCCTGCCCCTGTATGCCTTGTATTCCCTGAGCGTGAAGCTGCCGAAACCGCGTATCTCCACGCGCTCATTGTTGATGATCGCTTTTTTGATACTGTCGATGATCGTGTCCACGGCGATCTTCGCTATCTTCTGGTTGACGTTTATATCTGCGGCGAGCTTGTTGATAATATCCATCTTGTTCATGGACAACCCTCCTTAAATCAGCTTTCTGATATATATTTACAGGCGTTCCTGAAGATCTTAAGTCCGTCCCCTTCTGTCGGGACCTCTTCCCGGGTCCAGCGGGGATGCTGCGTCCGATGCACAAAGGCCTCTGGGTGCGGCATGAGCCCGAAAACCCTTCCCGTGTCGTCGCACATGGCGGCAATGGCCTCCGTCGAACCATTCGGGTTATCGGGATAGCCCATCGACACCTCACCCGCAGCGTCGGCATATTGCAGGACGATATTGCCCCCCCTTCTCATGGCAGACAGGGTCTCCGTCGAATCCACGATGCACTTGCCTTCACCATGTCGCACGGGGAGATAAATTTTATCCATATCGTTCGTAAATATGCAATGAGAAAATCGATTTGCCTTCAGATAGACCCAGCGGTCCTCGAACCGCCCGAGGTCGTTTGCCGTCAAGGTTGCCGATTGTCTTCCATACGTCCTTCCCAGCGCCGGCAACAGGCCCGTCTTCACGAGGAGCTGGAAACCGTTGCAGATCCCCATGATGACCTTTCCCTCATCAACGAATTTCACGAGCTCGTCGAGAAAACGTCTGCCCGTATCCGCCATTTTCTGGTATTTCCACTTCACCGCCTGTGCCTTTGCCGACCCCAGATCGTCGCCGTCGAGAAAACCACCGGGAAAATTGATGAAGCTGTACCGGTGAATCAGCCCCGGCCGTTCGACGAACTCGTCGATGTGGACGAGCTCCGGCTCAAAGCCCGCCAGGCGATTCGCGTGGGCCGTTTCGTTCTCACAATTGATCCCGTTGCCGAAGACAACAAGGCTCTTTGGTCCTTTTCGTTTCATGTCGCGTAACTATGCAATCCAGCAAGAAAAAAATTGACGCCGAAATAGGTGATGACAACGCTCGCAAAACCTATGATCGACAGGAAAGCCGTCTTCCTGCCCCTCCAGCCCCCCGTGAAGCGCAGATGAAGGATCAGGGCGTAAACGATCCAGGTTATGAGCGACCATGTTTCCTTCGGGTCCCAACTCCAGTATGACCCCCACGCGTAGTGGGCCCACACGGCTCCCGTTAGTATACCAGAAGTCAGCATGGAAAAGCCAATAATAATGCTCCTGTAATTGATGTCCTCCAGAGTCCGGCCCGGGGGCACGATCCCGCGGGACTCAAAGAAATAAAGCCCCCCGCACGTAAAAGACACGACGAACGCGGCGTAGGCCAGAAAACAGGTTATGACGTGGACATGCAGCCAGTTGCTCTGCAAGGCCGGGATGAGCGGCTGGATGCCCCGCTCGACCCCGGGGGAGAGGGAGGCGTAAGCCATGAGGGCAAGCGACGCGGTGGCGGCGGCGAAGGTTATGACGGGAAACAGCCTCTTTCTCATGACCATCACGAGAACGCTTATGGACCAGGAAAAGAATATAAGGGACTCGTAATAGTTCGAGAGCGGCGCGTGCCCCATCCCCAGACGGTACGACTCCACCCAGCGCAGGCCGATACCGGCTGTTTGAAGGGCGAAGGTCAGGAGAAGACAATACCAGGCGATCGTCAGGATGGCCTTCTTTCCCGCGGCGAAATAGAGAACGTACAGGAAGAAGAGGGCCAGGTAAAGGATCGTCGAGATCCCGAGGATCGTGTCGTGTGTTATCATGCAAGGTCCTTTGAGAGCTTATGCAGCTCTTCGAGAAAACCCTCCCTGTTCCTCGAGGCCACACCGCCAACGTGTATTGCGGCGCCATCGCTCACGACGTATATCCTCCGGTGGAAGGTGAAAAAGTTTATGTAGAGCCCGACGAGCATGAGGGCGAACCCCGCAAGCACCACGGGAACGCCGGGATCGCGCGATACCTCGAGACCCGTGTAATATCCACCGGTTATACCCTCGAGGGAGATCCGTGAGCCCTGGATCACGCGCGTTCTCATCCTTTCAACGTCCCGCAGGAACCAGAGCGTCTTCGGCTCTTCCCCGTCCATGTAGGCAACCATGACCCCGGGGCCGAAATCGTGGACCTGGGCGGCGTAGCGCACCACCATGAAAGGGGTTCTGCCCGCCTTCGCAACCTCTTGCTCCGCGAGTACGACCTCCTTGCCGTTCACGCGGAAGGTGTAGCTGTTCGATGTCCCGTAACTCGACTGGTACAGCCTGACCCCGTTGTAGGACAGGGGCTCGTTGACCTTGATCCGGCCCGTCTTCACGACCTTTCCGGCCATGTCCAGGATCTCGATGTCGCTGGCGTACTCTTTCGGCTGCCCCCCGGGGTAAAGGCTGATGGTGAAATCCTTGCACCTCACGGTAAAGCCGAGCGGCACCGGAGGCCGCCCCCTCTCGCGTTTGACGGCTGCCTGCGTCGTCTCCCCCACGCGCAGGACGATAAAGCCCCTGTCGCCGCCGAGAATCCCGACAAGACCGCCGAGAAGCACGGCAAGAATACTTGCGTGAATGACGACGACCCCGTATCGTGCGAGGGATCCTTTCTCATAGAGTGCCGTTGTTTCCGACAGCTCTTTCTTCCTGTACGAGGACGCACCGAGCCGGCGGGAAACCTCGCCGAGGCTCCCCGCTTTCGCGGTGAAGCCGGAGCCGGCGGCCACGAGGCCCTTCACGTCCGCCGGCGTCCTTGCCGTTCGTCCCTTCTCCGCCGTCAGGGTCCGTATCCGCCGCACGGTGCAGGCGATGAGGTTGACGGTAAAAAGGATGAGGAGAAAATAGAACCACGGCGAATGGTAGGTGTCGTCGAAGCCGAAGAGCTTTATGAAGTGATACGCCCTCTCGCTGTAAAGGGAAAGGTACTCTTCCTCGGTGCCCCCCTGCTTGATCACGGTTCCCAGGATGGATGTCGCCCCGATGAGCGACAGCGAGACAATACCCAGGCGCACCGATGCGAGGTGCCGGAGGAGAGAGGTCGGCCGTGAGGCTGGCGCGCCTTCCTTTTCTCTATTGTTTTTTGTGGCAGTCATTACACTTCGTCGGCGCCTTCACCCCTTTGGCCGATAACTGTTTGTGGCAATCTATGCAGTTCTTGTGGTACGCATCCTTGATCGGCAGCGCACCGTTCTTCGCGTCCTTCAGGTCGTGGCAGGGCATGCATCCCCCGGGCTCCTTCGGGTTCTTGTCCTTGTGGTGGCATTCGGCACAGTCTATCTTCGCCTTCTCCGTGTGCAGGGGATGGGAAAACGGCACGGGAGGGAACTTCGCCCCCTCGAGTTTCAGCATCATCGATTCCGGTGCCTTCTTCTGGGCAAAAGCGCCTGTGAGCAGGACGAGGACGAAGACAACGATCATTGCCAGTCCGAGTGCGATCCTTTTTTCTTTTTTCATATCACACCTCTTCATCGGGTTTTCAAATACTCAGAATGTTATCGCAAGTTTGGGAAATAAGTCAAGCGAAGGACCGCCGCGGGGTCAGGGGGCGGGCGGGGGGCTCTTGGGGCGTGGGCCGGCGGTCTTGTTTCCGGCATATCCCACCGCCGTGTGGTATGCGGCGCGGTCGAAGAAATAGACGAGACGCTCTCCCAGCTCGAACATGCGGTAGATGTCCACGGCCTTTTCCCAGACACCGAAGGAATAGGTGAACATCCACACGTGCTTTTTGAGCAGGCTTAAGGAGCTTATCGCCTCCTCCAGGGGCACCCCGTCCTCCTTGCGCTCACTGCCGAGGCCGCGGTAGAAGGAGGTGAATTCGCTCTCGCTCTTCTCCTTCCTCAACCAGGCGCCGAACTGGCCCATGATGATCATGGCCCTTAAATGCAGGGCCTGCCTGTCGAGGCGCCGATAGGACCTCGTCGAGGGGTTGGTCGTGATGTCGTCGAGCCAGAGGTCCACGATCTTCTCCGAGTTCTCCTGAACGGCATTGGCAAGCTCGTCGGACAGAAGGACAACGGGGTAGCCGATCCTGTCCTTCACGGTGCTCTCCACGAAGGTCTCAAAGGAATCATGGATGCTCCAGAGGTCTTTCTTCAGCTCCACGAATCTTGCGAGCGCCTTCTCCTGGGAGTCGAAGGCAAGCTTCGGCAGGTTCATGATGGGGAAATACCTCGCCTCCGACGCGTCATCCCCGGCCCTTTCGTATCCGCCCGTCTTCTCGGCCTCAAAGGTCACGATGACGAGTTCGCCGTACAGCGGGTTCACGTGGGAACCGACGTCGAGGAGCTGCACGATCCTGCCCTCGATCCCGGCTTCTTCCCTCAACTCGCGAAGGGCGGCGTCCTCTATGCTTTCCCCCGTTTCCGCGAAGCCGATGGGACAGCACCACATGCCCCTGAAGGGCTCCTTCGCCCGGCGCACGAGCAGTATCTCACGCTTCGCGTTCGCCAGGATCACGGACGCCACCGGCAGCGGGTTCTCGTAATAGACGGTTTTGCATCCCGCACACACCTGCCTGTGCTTGCCGTCGAGGAAATCCGTGCCGAGAGCCATGCCGCAATGGGTGCAATAGACCTTCTTCTTCATTTTCCTGCCAGAAATATCCTGTCGTTCTTGTTGAAGCTGAGTTCGCCCTTCAGGCTGAGCTCCGAGAGCATCTTGTCCCTGACGACCCGCGGGTCCACATCCTTTTCGATGAACTCTCTCTTGAAATCGATGTACAGGGCGAGGGACTCTTCGTCGCCCTCGTGAAAGACGAGCGCGTTCGGGTAATCGATGCAGTCCACCGTCCCAAAATACCGTGCGAGGAGGGTCTCCCCGTTCTCGGCGGAAAACCGCTCTATGACCTTCCTCAGGTTCCTGAAATCGAAGTAGTGCTGTCCCTCCTCAAGCATGGAGGCGCTATGGGTCAGGCACACGAACAACCCCCCGGGCTTGAGGACCCGGGCTATCTCCTCGACGGCGCCGGGGAAAAAATACAGGGAATAGAGGGACAGGACGAGATCGAAGTGATCCGGCGGCAACCCCGTCGGCGCGGGCAGCCTCACAACGCGGAAGGCGGTCTCGCGGGCCCGGCCGCCTGCGGTCGCGAGGAAGGGGGCCTCATTCTCCGGCAGACAGTCTATTCCGACGATGAGGTCGAGCCCCTCGGGCATCACCTCCTCGAACCAGCCATAGCCGCAGCCGAGATCGAGAACGTTCTTCACCCGGAACCAGGGCACCGCATCGCGGACGACGCTCCTGATATCCCTTTTGTTCCTGGAGTGTTCTCGTATGATGGTCCCGACCCGCGCGTGAAGGTCGTGGTCCCTGTAACTCCCCATGATCCCGGCGTTCCCTTCCCACACGTCCGTCACAGCCATTCTGACCCCCCTACCGGGAGATGCGGTCTCCAAGGGCTCCCTTGCCCTCCCTGAGCAGTTCCACGGTGTCGTCGGCGAGCCTTACCACCGTCGATGGCTCGCTCACCAGGATCCCCCCGTCGACCACAAGGGAGATGTTATCCCCGAAGGTCTTTTCGATGACACGCGGGTCCGTCATGACCTCATCACCGGCGATCCGGGCGCTCGTGTTGATGACGGGCCTGCCGCAGAGCACCGCTATGGCCACCGGCACCGAATGGGCCGGTATCCTTACCCCGACCTCTTTTCTGTCGGTCATGAGAAGCTTGGGGATGATCTTCCTCGCCTTGAGGACAAAAGTGAAGGGCCCCGGCAGGTACCATTTCACGATGTCAAATGAGAAATCGCCGAGAACGGCATAGGTGCTTATGTCCTTCATGTCCCTGCAGATGATGCTGAGCGACCTCTTCGGGTCAAGGCGCTTCATCGCGTAGAGTTTTCGAATGGACCTGATGTTGAAGAGGTCGCACCCGATCCCGTAATGCGTGTCCGTGGGGTATGCGATGACCCCGCCTTCCTGCATTGTCCTCAGGATGAGATCGGTCACCTTCTTCTTCGGCCGTTCCGGGTTCCACTCAACAATCATCTCTTCCTCGCCACCAGTTGTGCTGTTGCCCGTTTCCTGCCCTTGTGGTCCCGCAGCCCTTCATTGTAGTGGATGGGCTCGAACCCGGGGAAGAGCGCCGGAAGCTCTCCCTCGTCAAGGAGAAAGTCCGGGTTCCCGGGGTGATCCACATCATCGCCCGCCTTGAGGAAGGTTTCATACATAAGTATACCACCCCTGTCGAGGATGGCCGCGATGTCGGGGGCAATCGATCGAAGGAGGAAGTAGAAGATGGTGACCCCCTGGAAGGACCCCTTCCTGAAAGGCAACTGCGCGGCGTCGCCCTGCACCATCGCCACGGTGAGGCCCCGCGCCGCCGCGGCCTGCCGTGCGATCCTCAGCCCTTCCCACGAGCGTTCGAGGCCTGTCACGGGAATACCCTTCGAGGCCAGGAAGAGGGCGTCCCTCCCGTTGCCCATGGCGATGTCGGCCGTGCGCCCCGTGAAAAGATCGTGGTATTGCACCAGGAGTCCGTGTGGACCGTCGGCCCCGTCGTAGAAACCCTTTCGATACCTGTCATCCCAGTCGGGTGTCCCGTGGTCTGTGCTTTCCTTCCTCATCCGCTTCAGGTTCCCCCGCGGTACTATTATAGTCCATCGGCGGCCCTTAAGGGATAGCTTTTTTTCGGCGGCGATGATATATAACACCCATGGCCACCAGGATAGTCTTCCTCGACTGCGACGGCACCCTCACCACCGTCAAGAGCAGCTGGGAATACCTCCATCGGCGGCTTAACATGTGGACCGACAATGCCGACGAGTACCAGGCCCTCTTCCGGCGGGGCGCGATCGATTACCACGAGTTCTGCAGACGGGATGCGCTCCTGTGGAGGGGTCTTTCCGTGGGGTACGTGGAATCCGTAATCAGCGAGATACCATACCAGCCCGGCGCGCGCGATCTCGTCGCGTCCCTCAAGGGGGCCGGGGTCATCACCGTCATTGTCTCAACGGGCCTGTCCCTTCTTGTCGACAGGGTGCGGGGCGAGCTTTCCATCGATCTTTCCTTCTCCAACGACCTCCTTTCCCGGGACGGCCGCCTGTCGGGAGAGATATCCATACATGTCGACCACGACCTGAAGGGCCCCATTGTCCGGCACACCCTCGAGCGCTTCGGTCTGTCCTCGGCGCAGGCCTCGGCCATTGGCGACGGGGAGGGGGACAGGGGAATGTTCGAGGAGGTCGGCCTGCCCATCGGCTTCAATACGAACGGCTCGGCGCGCCATTTTCCGGCGCGGACCGTGTACATTGACGAACTCTGTGAGGCAAAATCGTTACTGGGGGTTGTCTGATGAAGATCTTCGGTGCAAGGTCCGTCATGCTCCTGTGCATCTCCCTTATGTTCCTTGTCCCATCCTGCGCTCCGAAAAAGGTTCGGATATACGACATGCCGGAAGGCGCCCGAAGCGATCTCGTGCAGATTGCCCTGGCGCAGCAGGGCAAGAAGTACCGCAGCGGCGCGAAGGGGCCCGACCAGTTTGACTGCAGCGGCCTCGTCTATTTTACGTACCGCCAGGCGGGGATCTCCGTGCCGCTCACAGCCGAGGCGCAGGGACGCTACGGTGCCGAGATATCCCGCGGGGAGGCGCAGCCGGGTGACCTCGTTCTCTTCAGGATCAAGAGCGACGACCACATCGGAATCATGGTCAACGGCTCCGATTTCGTTCACGCCTCCAAATCGAGAGGTGTGGCGATCGACTCGCTGGAGTCGACCTACTGGCGAAGATACCTGATAGGGTTCAGAAAACTGATGTAGGGCGGGGGGGACAGGGGCGTTCCACAGGGGAAGGAAAAATTGTTGACTTGCGGGAAAATGTTCTGTAGAATTGGATACACGTTACCCGGCACATTACTGGACAAGATTCTCAGTTACATTAGAGTTAATTCCAAGCCTCTGGGGTACTACTAGTTTTCCACATATGTTGAAAAGTTGTTGAAACAATCCATGCCATGTCTGATATCCTTTCCGAAATAAAGCCTAAAATAGCCTCCATTGTCAGTGAGGACAGCTTCAAGACGTGGATAGAACCGCTCAGTTTCATCGACCTTGCCGACTGCAACTGCCGGATCGGGGTACCCAACGCGTTCTTCCGCGACTGGGTTTCGGAGAATTTCGAGCCCATCATTGTCACTCTCCTCAAGGACGCAACGAAGGAGGATGTCAGTATCGAGTATGTGCTGGGAAAGGATGAAAAGGCGGAGGAAAAGAAGAAGTCCCTTCTGAAAAGACAGGTTCCCCACAGCCAGTTCAATCCGAAATATACCTTTGAGAACTTCGTGGTAGGTACGAGCAACCAGTTTGCGAACGCCGCCTGTCTCGCCGTGTCCACAAACCCGGGCAAGACATACAACCCTCTCTTCATATACGGCGGGGTGGGGCTCGGCAAGACACACCTGCTCAACGCCGTCGGCAATTTCCTCGTCAGGCACGGGACGATCAACCCCGACCGGATATGCTATATCACGGCAGAGACCTTCACCAACGAACTCATCAACTCCATACGATACGAGAAGATGGACGATTTCCGGAACAGGTTCAGGAAGATGGATATCATTCTCATCGATGATATTCAATTCATTGCCGGGAAGGAGAGGACACAGGCGGAATTCTTTCACACCTTCAACACGCTGTATGACAACATGAAGCAGATCGTAGTCACAAGCGATAAATTTCCCAGGGATATAGAGAATTTTGAGGAGCGTCTCAAATCGCGTTTTGAGTGGGGCCTCGTCGCGGATATACAATCGCCGGATATAGAGACAAAGGTCGCCATTCTCAACAAGAAAGCCGAGGCGGAAAAGATCGCTCTCCCTCTCGACGTCGCCTTCTTCATAGCAAACAATTCCGAGGATTCGATCCGGTCCCTCGAGGGCACCCTCATCCGCGTTGGTGCCTGGGCATCGCTCAACAACACGCCCATCACCACAGACCTCGTCAAGCAGATCATGAGCCACATCATCAAAGACAAGAACAAAGAGATCACCATCGACATGATCCTCAAGGAAGTATGCTCACATTTTTCCGTCACCATCGGCGACATACGCTCAAGCAAGCGAATCAAGTCCATTATGGTCCCGCGCCAGGTGGCGATGTACCTGTCGAGGAAAATGACGGATTCTTCCCTCGTCAGCATTGGGGAGAAGCTGGGTGGAAAGGACCATGCCACCGTACTCCACTCCATAAAGAAAATAGATGGTGAACTGAATGTTAAAAAGGAGTTGAAAAGCAGTATTGAAAAGATTGTTCAAAAATTGAAGTCAACATGATTCAACAGTTGCCTTAGTTTTTTGCACAGTGTCCATTTTCATTTAATCCTGTGAAGTCGGTTGGTTGCATATTTTTCAACATTTTAACATCACTTATCTGTTATGAGGAGTTAATTTATGAAAATAATACTAGATAAGAACATCATCCTGCAGCCAATATCGAAGATTGTCTCAATAACGGAAAAAAGGTCCCTCATGCCTATTCTTTCGAACATTCTCATTGATTTCGGGAGGGAAAAGACAACCGTATACTCCACGGACCTGGAAGTGAGTGCCATCACGCATATAGACTTTGTGACTGACATGGAAAGGAAGATCGTTGTCCATGGGAGAAAATTCCTGGAGATACTCAGGGAGTTGGAGAACGGAGAGATAGAGTTTGTTTTCGAAGATAACGTGATGACAATCCGGCAGAAGATGGCGGAGATATCCCTGAGCCTTCAGGATCCCGAGGAATTCCCGGAGACGAAGGAAATATCGGTGGGGGAGGAATTCACCATCCCGGGCGGTATTCTGCTGGAAATGATAGACAAGGTGGAATTTGCCGTGTCCATTGATGAGACGCGTTACATACTGACGGGCATGTTCATGAAAGGGCAGGACGGCAAGGTTGTTGTTGTGGGTACTGACGGTTTCCGCATGGCTCTCTACCAGAGAGAGGTCGACGGCTTGCAGTCATTTCCGGGGATGACCATTCCGAGGAGGTCCGTCTCGGAGGTCGAGAGGATGATCGGAGAGGATGAGGACGTCCGTATCGTGATAGACGAGAAACATGTCCAGTTCAGCACTGAAAAGATGCGAATAATCTCCCGCATCATCGAGGGGAATTTTCCTGATTATGAGAACGTTCTCCCTTCAGGCAACACGAACATCGCCGAGGTCGAGAGGGAAGCGCTCCTGAAGGGTCTCAAGAGGGTGTCCTCCATCATCGGCAGATCGGAGCCTGTCAAAATGACGTTCTCCGGGAACACCATGACAATAGAGGCCGAATCGGACATCGGGAGGGCCCGCGAGGTGATTGATGTGGTGTACGATGGTGAAGAAGCCGCAATGAACTTCAACGTGAAGTTCCTGATAGATGTCGTGACCCATCTGACGGGTGATGCGATAACAATAGCCGCGCCGAAGGCGTATGGCGCGGTCCTTTTCAGGTCCGGGGACCTGGAAGGTTACAAGAACATAGTAATGCCTATAAGGATATGAGAAATGGGTGAATATGGCGCGGAAAGCATCAAGATACTTGGCGGCCTTGATGCCGTCAGGAAGGTTCCCTCGATGTATATCGGGAACACGAACATCGATGGGTTGCACCACCTTATCTACGAACTTGTTGATAACAGCGTCGACGAAGCGCTGGAGGGATATTGCAACAAGATCGCGGTGATCATACACCGCGACAACAGTGTTACCGTGGAGGACAACGGCAGGGGTATACCTGTGGCAATGCACGCAGAGGAGAATATGTCAGCCCTTGAGGTGGTCCTTACGAAGCTGCATGCGGGCGGCAAGTTCGACAAGGACACGTACCGCTATTCCGCCGGACTTCACGGGGTGGGCCTTTCCGTCGTCAACGCCCTCTCGGAGTTCCTGGAGGTGGAGGTAAAACGGGCCGGGCAGGTCTATTTCCAGCGGTATGAGCAGGGCGTCAGGATGACGGATCTGACCGTCATAGGCGACACGGAGAGCACGGGTACGAAGGTCAAGTTCAAGGCCGACGCGAGCATATTCGAAACGACAGAGTACAGTTATGACACCCTCGCTCACCGCATGCGGGAGATATCCTTCCTCAACAACGGCATCCACATCGTGCTTGCAGACGAGAGAAAGGCCAGGAAACAGGAGTTCAGACACGAAGGTGGCATCCGTTCCTTCGTAAAGTATTTGAATGCCAGCAAGACAGTCCTTTTCGATGAGCCGATATATGTTTCCAACTCGCGGGAATCACTCGACCTCCTGGAGGTCGCCCTGCAGTACAACGATGGGTACAACGAGAACGTCCAGAGCTTTGTGAACAACGTCAACACAAAGGAGGGCGGCACGCATGTCGCCGGCTTCCGCAGCGCCCTGACGCGATGTGTCAACGGCTTCATCCAGAGCAACATGCAGGGCAAGATCAAAGAGAACCTCACCGGGGATGACATCAAGGAAGGTCTCGTCGCCGTCGTGAACATCAAGGTGCAGAACCCGCAGTTCGAAGGACAGACAAAGACGAAGCTGGGTAACAGCGAGATAAAGGGCATCGTCGAGTCCCTCCTCAATGAGAAGATAGGCGAATACCTGGAACTCAATCCCCAGATCGCAAGGACGATAGTGGGGAAAGCCGTCGAGGCACGGCGGGCAAGAGAGGCCGCGAAAAAGGCGAAGGAACTCGTTAAGAGCAAGAGCCTCATCGAGAACGGGGTGCTCCCGGGAAAACTCGCGGACTGCCAGGAAAGCGACCCCGTGCAGTGCGAACTCTTCATTGTGGAGGGTGATTCCGCGGGTGGTTCAGCAAAGCAGGGTCGGAACAGGAAGACCCAGGCCATACTTCCCTTGCGCGGCAAGATATTGAACGTCGAGAAATCACGGCAGGAAAAGGTCCTCACGAACCAGGAGATACGCTCCATCTACCTCGCCGTTGGCATAGGGGCGGAGGGCAAGGGGAGGCTTCGGTACCACAAGGTGATCATCATGACCGATGCGGACGTCGACGGATCCCATATCCGGACGCTTCTGCTTACCTTCTTCTACCGCCAGATGCCCGACCTCATCACGGAAGGGCACCTTTTCATCGCCCAGCCGCCACTGTACAAGATAAAGGCGGGCAACAGGGAATCCTACGCCAAGGACGAAGAGGAGTTCGAGCGCGCCATCACTTTAAGAGGCATGGAAAAGACCAGTTGCGCCGTGAACGGTGATATTCAACAGGGCCCCGAGCTTGCTGCAAGAGTGGAAAAGATAAAGACGGTGGAGAGTTTCCTGCGCAATTCCCTTGCTGATGGCATCGATAGGGAGATATCCCTTGGACTCATGCGTTTCGATATCGCGAAAAGAGAGGACTTCCAGAAAGAGGAGAAGCTCGGCAGGTTGGTGGAGAGCCTGAGGAGCGCGGGCTACAGGTGTACGATCGTCTGGGACCGCGAGCACAACCTCTTCTGCATCGAGGCGGAGGTGAAGGGCACAAGGGGCGGGACGGTCCGCGTCGAGTACGAGATGTGCGCCGCAAGCGACTACGCCGATGCCTACAAAGCGTACGTCGAGGTCAGGAACTTCTACGAGGAAGGGGTCCGCGTCACGGAGGGCAACAAGCCACCCGCGTCCTTCAGCCCCGACGAGTTCCTCAGGTACATACTCGACAAGGGAAAGGAAGGCGTGAACATCCAGAGGTATAAAGGCCTAGGCGAGATGAACGCCGAGCAGCTCTGGGAGACCACCATGGACCCGGAGAAGAGAAAGGTCGTGAAGGTCACCATTGAAGATGCCGTTGCCGCGGACCAGGTCTTCACGGTCCTCATGGGGAACAACATCGAGACGCGCAGGACCTTCATCGAGGAGAACGCCCTGAGCGTGAGAAACCTCGACATATGATAACGATCGGCATAACGGGGATCATCGGCAGCGGCAAGACGACGGCCTGTGCGGCCCTCAAGGCCCGCGGCATCCCCGTCATAGACCTCGACGCACTGGCGAAGGAAACGCTCACCCTCGCGGAGGTCCACGAGGAGATACAACGGGAGTTCGGCAGCGGCCTTGTCGCCGATGGGATGATAGTGGTGGAGAAACTGAAGGATATCGTCTTTACCGACAGGGAGAAACTGAGGAGACTCGAGAGCATCACCCACCCGCGGGTGCGGGACGAGCTCTGGCGGCAGGTCGACGAGTTTGCCCGGGCGGGCGAAAGGGCGGTCATCATCGACGGGCCCCTTCTCTTCGAAACAGGTCTTTACGCGAAGCTCGACAGGACCGTCGTCGTTACCGCCGACATGGACATGGTGCGGGAAAGGCTGAAAGCACGGGGCATGGACCCCGACGATATAGAGAAGCGGATATCCAATCAGATACCACTCAAGGAAAAGGAAGAGGCAGCGGACTATGTGCTATTTAACAACGGAACAAGAGAGGACCTCGACAGGAACATCGAGGCCCTTCTGGAAAGGATCAATGAATGGGAGGTAAGAACTCGATGCACCTCAACGACCTAAAAAGCAAGAAAATCGGCGAATTGACACAGATCGCGCGGGATCTTAACATCGAGAACGCCTCAGGGCTGAGAAAACAGGAACTCATCTTCTCCATCCTGCAGGCGTACGTCGACAAGAACGAGAACGTTTACGGAGAGGGGGTGCTCGAGATACTCTCGGAGGGCTTCGGGTTCCTGCGGTCCACGGACTCCAACTATCTTCCCGGCCCCGACGACATATACGTCTCGCCCTCGCAGATAAAGAAGTTCGGCCTGAGAACGGGCGATACGACCTCGGGCCAGATACGGCCGCCGAAGGACAACGAGAAGTATTTCGCGCTTCTCAAGGTGGAGTCCATAAACTTCGATGACCCCAGCGTGGTGCGCGACAAGATCATCTTCGACAACCTGACGCCCATATACCCCAACGAGAGGGCGAAGCTTGAAACCGTGCACGACAACCTCTCGACAAGGGTCATGGACCTCTTCACGCCCATAGGCAAGGGGCAGCGCGGGCTCATCGTCGCGCCGCCGAGGACGGGCAAGACGATGCTCCTCCAGTCCATCGCCAACAGCCTGACGAAGAACCACAAGGAGATATACCTCATCGTCCTGCTCATCGACGAGCGGCCGGAAGAGGTCACGGACATGATGCGGTCCGTCAAGGGCGAGGTCATAAGCTCCACCTTTGACGAGCCCGCGACGAGGCACGTCCAGGTCGCCGAGATCGTCATCGAAAAGGCCAAGAGGCTTGTCGAGCACAAGAAGGATGTGGTCATCCTCCTCGACAGCATCACCCGTCTCGCCCGCGCCTATAACACGGTGGTGCCCTCGAGCGGCAAGATACTCTCCGGCGGCATCGACGCGTCGGCCATGCAGAAGCCGAGGCGCTTCTTCGGCGCCGCGAAGAACATCGAGGAGGGGGGAAGCCTCACCATCATC
>MVQQ01000213.1 GCA_002067555.1 Syntrophorhabdus sp. PtaB.Bin184 | reverse complement strand
TGTTCCTTCAGGACCTCATCGGCGTAGGTGGAAAGATCACGGATCGATCTCTGCCCGTGCAGGGCAAGCCACATGACGGGTGTCGCGTCGGGATCGACCTTCTCCACAACGGGCTCGTCGATGTCACTCGGCAGCTTGGACCGTATCACGGATATCTTTTCCCTGACATCCTGCACGGCCAGGTCGATGTCCTTTTCGAGCACGAACTCGACGGTGATATTCGATGCTCCCTCCGTGCTCGATGATGTGATCGTCTTGATACCGCTGATGGTGTTGACGGACTCCTCGATCTTGTCCGTCACGTCGATGTCCATGATCTCGGGGCTCGCCCCCTTGAGCTCCGTCCTTATGTTGACCATGGGCAGATCGACTTTGGGAAAGAGATCGACACCGATGCTTGGATAGCTCACGATGCCGAGAACAACGAGAGCCGTGACAAGCATGGTGGCGAATACAGGTCTCTTGATGGATGTATCGGAAAGCCACATAGATCAACCGGCAAGCGGCCCGTTGTGTGCTATCCCGGGCGCTATCATTTCCTTTCCTCGTTATGTCCTGTTCCTTCTTTGCCCCTCTCCTGCCCCGCGGGTTTCTCGACAGAGACCTTCGCGCCCTCCGAAAGGTTCTGTTGTCCCGCGACGACCACCATCTCCCCTGCCCTCAATCCCGAGGATATCTCCATGAATTCGCCATGTTTGTTGCCCAGCTTCACGGGGCGCTCACGGGCGGTGGTGCCCTCGACAACATAGAGACGCACCCTCTCACCCTCGTACAGGAGAGAGGTGACAGGAACAAGGACCGTATCCTGCTCCTCACCGGTATACAGGCGGACCTTCGCGAAAAGGCCGGGCTTGAGCTCATCCTGTCCGTTCGGAATAAGAGCTTCCACAGTAAGGCTCCGCGTTTTCTCCTCGACGCTCGGAAAGACTATGGAGACCTTGCCGACAAACTCACGCCCGGGGAAGGCGTCGACCCTGACATGCACCTCCTGGCCGACCTTCATCTTGCCGATATCGCGTTCGGGGACGGAAAACCGAAGCTTCAGGGGCACCGGCTGGATCAATACAAGCATCGGGGTACCGTTCTTCACGAAATCCCCCACGGAAACCTTCTTCTCCTTGACCCGGCAAGCTGTGGGCGCATAAAGCCTTGTTTTGGCCAGCTTCTGATTGGCTATCACAAGGGCGGCCCTGGCACGGTCGACCTCGGATTCGGCAAGGGTCAAACGCGTGAACACATCATCGTATTGTTGTCTCGTGACGAGTTGTTCCTTGTAGAGAGCATCCTTCCTCGAGAACTCCATCCTCGTGTTCGCCAGCGACGCCTCTGTCTGCTTGAGGGCCGCCTTTGCCCTTATGACTTCGTGCACATGCTCCGTATCGTCCAGCATCGCGAGGAGCATTCCCTTCGTGACGACGGTACCCTCGTCCACCTTCACATTCCGCACTATTCCGTCTATTTCGGCACCCATGATGATCTCTTCATTGGGGTTCAGGGTCCCTGTAGATTCTATGTAGGGGCGCACCTTGCGGTTCTCCGCGGCCTGCACGATAACGTTCACGGCCTTGTCCCCGGCACTCTTCTTTCCGCAACCCGCGGACAGCAGGATGGTGGCTGACAGGGCAAGGAGCGTGAGGCCCGCTATTCCGATGGTCCTTCTTTTCATTTCGCCATGTTCTCCTTCACGACCCCGGGGACGGCACCGTTCACCTTGCTGTTCACCGACGCGAGCAGCGTCCCCGTGGAGCGTCTCAGACGGACAACGGCCTGCTGGTACTGGTACAGGGCATCGATAAGCTGGCGCTCCGCCGTCACGAGGAGCGTGTTGGCGTCCATAACGTCCACGCTCTGTGCAAGGCCGAACTCGAACTGCTTTGAAACGGCCCTGTAGTTGTCGTCGGCAAAGACCCATTGGTCCTCGAGCGACCGCAGGATACCCTTCTGGGTGACAAAATCGAGGTAAGAGCTCTCTACCTCGACGGTGACGCTCTTTTTCAGGTCCTCATGGGCATAGTCGGTCTGTCTTTTCTTCGATTCGGCTTCCCTCACTTCGGCGACCCTCAACCCGCCCTCGAAAAAGGGAAACACCACCCTGACGCCGCCATAGAGATTGTCCCTGATGAGACCGCTTGTCTCAGGGGTTTCCTTCCTCTGCGCGAAGACCCCTTCAACGGCAAGGGTCGGCCAGTACGAGCCCCGGGCAATGGCAACCTGGGAAGAGGCGATATTCTTCTGGATGCCCGACGACCTCAACTCTGCCCTTTCGACGTAGGCCATCTGTCTGAGGCACTCAAGCTCGAGTCCCGGGCAATTCCCGATAGCGGGGTCGGTGTTGCCCTCGCTTATGTCCTTGAGTCCCGCGGCACCCCCCTTATGGGTATCGACGATATCGAATTCGTCCTCAAGACCTACGATCCGTTTCAGGACAACCTTCGTGAACCTCAGGAGATTCTGCGCCTTGACGAGATCGGAACGGGCCCCTGACAACTCCGCCTCGGCTCTTAACACGGCCGTCTTCGTGACCTCCCCTATCCTGAGTCTGATCGATGCCGCATCCCTGTGTTTCGTCAGGCGCTCCACGTTCTGCTTCTGTATCTCCACGAGACGCGACGCCTTGAGGACGTCATAATACGCGTTCGTCACCGAGAGAATGTATTGCTCCTTTACGGCGAAGAGGTCAAGATCCGTCTTCTTTATATTGTCCCGTGCCACCCTGTAGGCTGTGATCTCCCTGCCCGACATGGACACGGAATGGTCGAGGCGCAGACTCCAGCCGGAGAACTCATCAGGCTGGGTCAGGCTCCCTGTGTCGGAGACCTTCTGGTCCTTGTATCCTGTGTAGTTTCCCAGACCGGATATCTTCGGTAACAGTGCCGACACGGCCTTGTCCTTTCCCGTCCTGGCTATAGCCAGATCCTCTTCGGATATCTTCACCCTCTCGGAACGCTGGAGGGCTATGGAGTAAAGATCGTCCAGGGTGTACGACCCGCAGTGTCCCATGGCTGCGAGCCACAGGAACGTGAAGGTCATGAATATCGGGACAGGTAATCTCACCGGGAAAGACCCGCTCCTTTTTCAGGATCCCGGCGTTTGACAAGACCATTGAGAAGGATGTCCGTGCACGCGTCGGCGGTAAAAAGATTCTCGGGATCGATGACGATGGAAACGACATACCCCCTGAGAACGCTGAGGACGATCTTTGTCGCCTCGCTCTCCTCGATGTCGGCAAAGGTCCCCTCTTCTATACCCCGTCTGATGATCCCGTTCATGAACCCTCGGAGTTCCACGAAGAACTTCTGCTTCCATTCCACACCGAAGGTGAACCCTTTATCCTTATTGAAGGTATAGATGAACTCGCGATGGACCCTTGCCATTTCCATATACGCTCTTACGTAGGAGCGTATCTGTTCGGCCGGGTCGGAGATCCCCCGGGTCCTTTCCGCGATGGCATTCCGGAACTCCTCGAAAAGACCTCTGAAAACAGTGGAGCAAAGCTCCTCCTTGCTCCTGTAGTGAAGATAAAGCGCCCCCACGCTGATGCCGGCCTCCGACGCTATCATCCTCATGCTGGCCCCGTCATAGCCCGATCGCGAGAACACCCGGAGCGCCGCATCATTGATCATAGCACGAGTCTCTTGAGCTGAACGCCTGTTCATTTGAACCCGCGTTCAGTCTACAGAACCCGGGGGAAAGAGTCAAGGCTAAAGACGGCTTGAACAGCCGCTTGAACGTGAAAGACAAAAAACAGACCCCCCTTATCTCCGCCAGGCTGGAGCGCTCGTGATCGCGCCAAGTCAAAGATACGAGTGGCGTTATTTCTTCTTATTCTTTAACGCTCAAGCGCCTCAAGCTGCTCAAGCTGTCTTCTCAAATCCCCGCCGCCCTTGCCAGGCTGTACGCGGCCACTCCCATCACATAGGACAGAAAAAGCATGAAAAGGAAGGATATGATAAACCACTTCCTGTCGTTCATCTCCTGCTTCATGACGACGATGGTCGGAGCGCAGGGAATGAAAAGCATGAGCACCACAAGGAAGGATAGTGCCGACGCGTGCGGGATCGCGCTCGACAGGACCGCCATCAGGCCCTGGTCCCCGACATTGTACAGGACACCAAGGGTCGCGACGGAGTTCTCCTTGGCGATGACGCTCGAAAGGAGGGCCACGACCATCCGCCAATCGAGACCGAGAGGTCTTCCCAGGGGTTCGAAAAGAGTCCCTATCCTTCCGAGCACGCTCTTCTCGACGCTCCCCGGCGGTATGTTCGACAGGATCCAGAGAAAAACGGAAAAGAGAAGGATGACCGTTCCCGCCTTCTTGATGAAGGCGACGGTGCGGTGCCATACGACGAGTCCGATGGTTCTGAAATCGGGTTTATGATAGAGTGGGAGTTCCATAATGAATGGAATTGCCTCCTGACGGAGCAGGAACCTTCCTATAAACATCCCGGCCACACCGAGCATGACCACGTTGAGGGCAACGAGAAACCATGTGACGACAAGCGCGTTCCCGGCGAAGACAGCCGCCGCGACGAAGGTTATCACCGCCAGCCGGCCCGTGCAGGGCACGAATGGCGTGAGGAATATGGTAAGAAGCCTCGCCCTCCTCGACTCGACTATACGCGCTCCGAGCACAGACGCGACATTGCACCCGAATCCCAGGCACATGGGCAAAAAGCTCTTCCCGTGAAGCCCGATGATATGCATGAACCGGTCCATGACAAAGGCGGCACGGGCCATGTATCCGACATTCTCCAGAAAGGACATGGCAAAGAAAAATATGAGCAGTATGGGAACAAAGGTCACAACGGATCCCGCCCCACCGATGATCCCGTCGACGAGAAGTCCTCTTATCCACTGCGGCTCCTCTTCCAGAAGGTTCTGAACCATGGTCCCCAGGGATGCGACAAGAGACTCGAGGTAGCCCTGCAGGGGATAGCCCACGGCGAAAGTGACGAGGAAAACGATCGCGAGAATGGCAAGAAGCACGGGTATACCTGTCAGGGGCCTCGTCAGGACATGATCTATGCGGTCCGTCATCAGTACCTGGCCGCGCCTGAACCGCGAGACTGCGGCGCGCGTGGCGTCCTCTATCCAGTCGTACCTTCCCCCCACGACGGCGCGCAACGCGTCCTCGTGAGCGACGAGAAGGCTTTGTATGTCGCTCCAGACTTGGGAGGGAACCATCCCCTGGAACGTCTCGGTAACCTCCGAGTCACCCTCCATGAGCTTCGTCACCACCCATTCCACCGTGTAGGGCACAGGCACATGGTCCCTGACAAGTTCCGATATCCTCATGTATATGTCGTGGTGGTCTTTTGTCACCCGGGGGATCTTCGGTTTGTACAGGCCCGGGTTCTCCGCCACCTTGAGGATCTCTTCGAGGAGCTCCCTGATACCCTTGTTCTTCGTTGCCACCGTTGAAACCACGGGCAAACCAAGAGATGCCGCAAGCGCCTCCGCCTCCACATGCACCCCCTGATTTTCGGCCACATCGAACATGTTGACGGCCACAATGACAGGTGACCGCAGAAGGAGAAGCTCCGTGAGGAGATAAAGACTTCTTTCCAGCGCCGACGCGTTGACGAAAAGAACCGTTACGTCGGGGTGCTCGTGGATGAGGAACTCCCGCGTCACCCTTTCCTCCTCCGAGTAGGCACTGAGGCTGTAAGTCCCGGGAAGGTCCACGAGCGTGATCTCGGTGTCTCCTATCCTGTGAATGCCTTCCTTGCGCTCCACCGTCTTTCCCGGCCAGTTACCGATGTGCTGCGAAAGACCGGTGAGGAGGTTGAAAACCGTGGTCTTGCCCACGTTCGGCTGTCCAGCCAGAGCCACGAGAAGACTCCGCCTTGCATCGGGCCTGTCTTCGGCCTCATGAGATCCCTCCCTTTTCACAAGGATCTTCTCCGCCTGGCCCTTGCCCAGAGCAACGCGCGTATCCGAAGCAAGGACGATGATCTGCCCCCGGCTCTTCCTGAGAAGCTTGATCCTTGTCCCGGGAATGATGCCCATTGCCGCGAGACGCCCTGTCAACGCCTCTCCACCCGAGAGAAGACGCACGGTTGCCTCCTGCCCCTCGTCAAGAGCGGTTACGGGGAACAGTTCCTCGCTCATGTCCGCAAACCTTTCATTTTCCGTTTGGTTATACTATGGGGATGGCAAAGAAACAAGGATAAAGAAAGTTCAAGGGTTCAAAAATTCAAAGGTTCAAGGGAAGGACCGCGAAGAGGGGGATCGGTTGCCAACACAATTCGCACACCGGCCGAAGGCGTCCGGTGCCTTATCCGTCTTTATTCTTGAACTCTTGAACTTTTGAACCCTTGAACCTTCATCGTTTTTTAGTGTGTCATGAGCTGTTTCGCGGCTTCATAGACATCCTTCAGGGCCGTGGGGTGGGAGAGGATGGCACCTTTCGCGTCTACACCCAGATATGCCAGGGTCTTGTGCTCCTCAACGCTCACGCTCCGAAAAAAGGCCGTCGCCGAGGCGCCGGCGCAATCGGCACCCACCTGTTTCTTCATCCCTCCGACAAGAATGAGAAGGCCCTTGCGGTGAACCAGCCCATTAAGAGGCATGTTGTGGATATATTTCTCGCACCATAGAGGCTGGCACCGGTCGACCATAATCTTCGTCTGGGCCGACAGTCCGGAGAAATAAATGGGCGAAGCGAGGATGATCCTGTCCGCTTTCCTGAGGGCCGGATATACCTGCTGCATCTGATCCTTCAGGACGCACACCCCCGTATCGGTGCATCCTCCGCAATTCTGGCAAGGCCTGATATTCATGTCGTTGAGACGGAATATATCCACACGGTGCAGATGCCGGTCGATCCCCTTCAGGACCGATGTGACGAGGAGGTCCGTGTTCCCTCCCACCCTGGGGCTTCCATTGAATACGACCAGTCTCACCTAATCCTCCACAAGAAGAAGACCGGGAAGGCTAACCCCTCCCCGGTCGTTCCGGTATTCCCACATCAGGCTACCCTGTAGAAGGCAACCTTCTTCGCCTTGCAGACCGGACACTCGTCAGGCGGCTCACCCTCAACAGTGTTGCCGCACACCTTGCAAATCCAATAGTCGGTATCCTCGTTCTTGCCAAGGGTGTCGAGTGCCTTTTGATAGAGACCCGCATGCACGATCTCAACATCGTTGGCAAACTGGAAGGTTCTCACAGCACCCGCGTTCCCTTCCGACTTCGCGTCCTCGATCATTGCGGGATACATGGACTTGAACTCGTGCGTCTCCCCGCCGATCGCTTCCACGAGATTCTCTTTCGTGCTCTTTATACCCTTGAGCTCCCTGAGGTGATTGTGAGCGTGGATGGTCTCCGCCTCCGCCGCGGCCCTGAAGAGCTTCGCAACCTGTTTGAAGCCTTCTTCGTCGGCCTTCTTCGCGAAGGCGAGATACTTCCGGTTGGCCTGCGATTCGCCGGCAAACGCCTCCTCGAGGTTCTTCTGTGTCTTTGACATGGTTCCTCCTTTCGGTATTATGCGCAAATATGGTGACGTTCAATGCTTTCCGTGATACTCCTTCAGGCGCTTCGCGAAGTCCCGGCCGAATTCGTAGCACCTGTCCATGTCCTCATCTGACGGTTTGTACAACACCTGGAGGCCCGGTTCGACCGCTTCGAGACCCATCTGCTGGAATCTGGCGTAAGCCTCTTTCACGGCCCCGCCTCCCCATCCATAACTGCCGAACCCGCCGACGATCCTGTCCTTTGGCCTCAGGCCAGCAAGGTGATACAGGAACTCCGCAACAGACGGGAACATGACGTTGTTGATGGTCGGGGTACCGATGAGGCAGCCCCTCGCCTTCCAGAATTCCTTTATCGCCTCGCTCATGGGTGTCGCTCTCAGCCTGACCACCTTGCACGGCACCCCTTCGTCCTTGATGCCGTTCATGATGGGATCACTCATGAGCTCCGTCGAATGCCACATGGTGTCGTAAATGATGACGGCCGCGAGGTCCGCCTTACCCTTCGCAAGATCGAGATACCGTTGTATGATGTAACCAGGATCCTTTCTCCATATAACACCATGGTCGGGTGCTATCATATCGATCTCCAGCCCGAGCTTCACTATCTCCTGTATCTTCGCCTCGATGAGCTTCCCGAAGGGCATGAGGATATTTGCGTAATAGTCCACGATGGCGTCGTCGAGCTCGAACCGGGAGTGGCAAGACAAGAATTCGTCGTCGAACCTGGCCGCCGAGGCCATGTGCTGACCGAAAGCATCCTGCGATACAAGGAGTTTCGCCTCCGCTATGTAGGTCACCATGGAATCCGGCCAGTGAAGCATCGGCGTCTCCAGGAACGTCAACGTGTACTTTCCCGTCTTTAGGGTATCACCGGTTTTGACTATCCTGAACTTCCAGCGAGACGTATCGAAGTGGCGGTCAAGACCCTTTTTCCCCCTTTCCGTGATGAAGATGGTCGCATCGGGGGTATACTCCATGATTGCCGCGATGCCGCTCGCGTGGTCCGGTTCGATGTGGTTTATGACGATGTTCTTTATCCTGTATGGATCGACGACACGTCTTATGTTCGCCACCCCCGTGGCGTCAAAGTCGTGCCTGACGGCGTCCAGAAGGGTCACCTCATCATCCATGACAAGGTAGTTATTGTACGTGGTGCCATTCTTCGTAACGTAACCGTGAAAGTCACGGACCGCCCAATCGATCACTCCAACCCAGTAGATACCCGGCTTGATCTCTATTGGTTTCATGTGTCCTCCTTTTCACTATAATGGAAAAATAGCTAACTGACGTAATAAAGGATAAAGCTTGGTCTTGAAAAAGACAAGCTCCCCGCGCGGTTCGACAGAAAAAAACGGGCAAGACCGGCTACGGCCTGCCCGTTCACGTCCTCCTTGAGGAAGCATTTAAGAGGCTTTGCCCCTCAAAGCCTCCCAGCTCTTGAGGATCTGAAGGCCCATATAAAGCTGAAAATCCTCGTCCTCCAGGTTCTTTATGGTAATATCCTCGGGTCTTCTGGGCATGGGGTTTCTGTCATTCTTCTTCTCCAGGTCCTTTTCCGTCATGAGCACCAGCTTTTCCTTGGATCTCACAAAGGTGTTCTCCACGGTTATGTCCGGCACGATCCCCTCCGACTGGATCGACCGTCCCCTGGGCGTGAAATATTTCGCCGTCGTCAAACGCACCGCCGACCCATCACCCAGAGGGAATATAGTCTGTACCGATCCCTTACCGAAACTTTTCGTACCAACAATAATGGCCCGCTTGTAATCCTGAAGGGCTCCCGCGACGATCTCCGACGCGCTGGCGCTGCCCTCGTTGACGAGTACGACCATGGGCCCCAGAAACTCCTGACCCTTTTTCTGTGCATAGAACTTCATTTTGCCGTCATCGGGGTTCTTCTTGCCTCCCCTGCCCTCTATGGAAACGATGACACCTTCAGAGAGGAACTTGTCCGTCACTTCCACCGCTTGCTCAAGAAGCCCGCCGGGATCGTTCCTGAGGTCGAGAACCAACCCTTTCAACGGTTTGCCCTTGTTGCTCCTCTCAAGCTCCTTGAGTGCATTGTCGAGGTCTTTCGACGTTTTCTCCTGGAACTGTGCGAGACGGATATAGCCGTATTCATCGGAAAGCATTCTGAACTTGACGCTCTTGACGAAGATGATATCACGAACAACAGTATATTCCTTGAGGCCCTGCGTTCCTTCCCGGGCCACGGTCAGGGTGACCGCCTTGCCCTTGGGCCCGCGGATCAGCTTCACCACATCCATAAGCCCCATGTTCTTCGTCGGCTTCCCGTCAATCTTCACGATATGGTCTCCCGCCTTCATTCCCGCCTTGAAGGCCGGTGTGTCCTCTATGGGAGTGATAACCGTCGGGAATCCATCCTTTATGGTTATCTCGATGCCGATCCCGCCGAACTCACCCTTGGTATCGGTCTGCATTTCCTTGTACATATCGGGGGGAAGGAATGACGAATGGGGATCCAGGGATTCAAGGATACCCTTGATGGCCGCGTACACAATCTCCTTGTCCTTCACGTCCTCCACGTAATTGCGCTTGACGAGATCGATAACATCGGAGAACGTCCTCAGGTATTCATATATCTCCTTGCTTTCGCCACCCTGTGCCGTCCTCTTTCCATAGGCGCCGATGTAAATCCCGAGGAGAAAGATGGACACCAGGAACAGGCTTACAAAGATCTTTGTTTTCTTGTTCATTCAACCCTCCGTGTTGGATGATGATACTACAATACCGGTGAAGTTTCAACCATCTGACCCTTTGTGGTATGATGGGTCATGGAAACGGTCTTTGTCGCCATGAGCGGGGGGTTCGACAGCTTCCTGGCAGCCTATCTTCTCAAGAAAGCGGGTCACCGTGTCGTCGGGGTGACGTTCACGCTTTTCGAAGGTTCCCTCTTCGACGGCTGGGACCCTGCGCGGTCAGGTTCGCGGTCTGCCGCCGCCGAGGCTCGCGGCCTCTGTCGCGACCTCGGGCTGCCTCATCACGTAATCGACCTCAGCGACGTCTTCGCCGGGCGGGTCATGGAGCCTTTTATAGAAGGCTACCGCCAGGGTACCACTCCCAACCCCTGCGTCCTGTGCAACCGGTTCGTGAAGTTCGGCGCTTTCTACGACCGAGCCCTCGAAATGGGGGCTGATGTGGTGGCCACCGGGCACTACGCACGCACCAGCCACCACAACGGCAACGTCCTTCTCAGGAAGGGCCGGGACCCGGACAAGGACCAGTCCTACTTCCTCTACGCCATCGACAGGAAAGCGCTCCTGAAGACCGTCTTCCCCCTCGGTGCCCATACGAGGAAGGGGTTGCTCGCCCTTGCCCGGAACGAGGGGCTGAGCGCTCCCCGATCTCGCCCGAGTCAGGATGTGTGTTTCCTCGCCGGGCGCAGGTACACTGATTTCCTGTCCCGGTTCATCACGCCCCGGCAGGGGTGCGTCTACCTTGCCGACGGTACGCTTCTCGGGCGGCATGAAGGCATTCACCTCTTCACCATCGGACAGCGAAGAGGCGTAAGCATCCCTTACAGGGAGGCGCTCTACGTCGTCGACATCCGCGCCGGTGAGAATGCTGTCATTGTCGGCACTAGGACAGACCTCGCTGCTCACGCCCTGACCGCCCGGGATGTCTCCATCCGCTTTCCCCTGGGCGAGGGCTTAAGCGCCAGGGTCCGTTACCGTCAGCCCGATCAGGCCTGCACCTGCGCCATGAGGGGCGACACCCTTTCGGTCAGGTTCGCCGAACCCGTGGACGGTGTCACGCCCGGTCAGTCAGTCGTGCTCTACCATGACGATATCGTTGCCGGGGGCGGCATCATAGAAAAACGTGTTGCATTGGAGAAGGCCATATTATAATATTGTGGGGAAAGGGGGTGACCACATGCCAATATACATACTCGTGAGCAAGCTGACCTATGAGGGCAGGAAGACAATCAAAAACAATCCGGAGCGCATCAGGGAGGTGGACCAGGAGATCGAGAAGATGGGCGCGAAGGTCCTCGCCCAGTACGCCACCCTGGGCATGTACGATTTCATCAACATCGTCGAAGCCCCCGACAACGAGACCATCGCACGCGTCTCTACCGAACTCGGCGCCAGGGGTACCGTGGAGATAACAACACTATCCGCCATACCCGTCTTCGAATTCGTCGAAAAGATGGGCTAGAAGACCGCTTGAACGGCTTGAACGGCTTGAGCCGCTAAAACGTGAAAAACCCCGGATAGTGTCCGGGGTTTTTTGTCTTTCAACGTTCAAACGGTTCTAACGGTTCAAGCGGTTCAATCCGTCTTTCAGCCCATTCTGTTCCTGAAGATGTCCCTTGCTATGACGACCCTCTGGACCTGGTTGGTGCCTTCGTATATCTGGGTAGCCTTGGCATCGCGCATCATGCGCTCCACGGGATACTCCTTCGTGTAACCGTACCCGCCGAGTATCTGGACCGCATCCGTTGTGACCTTCATCGCAACGTCGGCGGAATAGACCTTTGCCATGGCGGACAGCTTGTCGACGCCAATGGCGCTCATCTTGTCTCTCGCGTACACCTTCATGTCCAGAAGATGGGCCGCGTCATAGACGAGGGCCCTCGCGGCCTCCACGCCTGTGGCCATATCGGCCACCATGAACTGAATGCCTTCGAAATCCGCCAGTTTCTGCCCAAACTGAACCCTTTTCCAGGCATATTCAACGGCGAAATCAAGGGCTCCCTGGGCGATGCCCACTGCCTGTGCCCCGACCGCGGGACGGGACAGGTTGAGGGTTGACATGGCGATGTCCCACCCCTGTCCCTCTTTCCCCATCAGGTTCTCCTTTTCCAGCCTCACATTGTCGAATATGATCTCGGTGATGTCGGAACCGATCATGCCCATCTTGTCTTCGCTCTTGCCGATGATGACCCCCGGGTAATCCTTTTCGAGGTAAAAGGCCGAAATGCCCTGGGTGCGCTTCCCGGGATTCGTTGATGCAAATACCGAAAAGAACTGCGCGTTCGCACCGTTCGTGATCATCGACTTCTTCCCGTTGAGGTAGTAATGGTTGCCCTCTTTGACCGCCGTCGTCCTCATGTGGGACGCGTCGGAGCCAGCGTCTGGCTCGGTGAGAGCAAAGGCTACAACATACATCTTGTCGGGTTCAGAGAGCCTGCCGTAGATGTATTCCTTCTGTTCCTCGTTGGCCGCTATCATGATGGGCATAACGCCGACATTGTGCGCGAGAGGAATGAGGGAGGATGCTCCGGACACCTTCGCCAATTCCTCTATGACAAGGCACAGGGACGTGATGTCGCCATCGAGGCCTCCGAACTTCTCCGGAAGCATGAGATAGAGAAAACCGTGCTTCTTATAGATATCAACGAGGTCCCACGGAAAGGCACCCGTGGAATCGATTTCTTTTGCTCGGGGGGCCACTTTTTCCTTGGCCAGTTTTTCGGCGATCTTCTGTATCATGCCATGTTTATCAGAAAGATTCAGCATCCGTACAACCTCCTTAATTGTTGACAAAATCGCCTAACTTCTAACATAATTTGCCTGTAAAGGGAACAAAAAAGGAGCCTCCATGGGTATCGTGCATTTCACAGACCTCAGAACAACACCAGGTCATAATCTCCTCGATAAGGTTGTCGAACTCATGAACGCGGCACGGCTTGACAGCAAAATAAGGGAGAACGACCTCGTCGCCGTCAAGGTGCATTTCGGGGAACTGGGCAACACGGCATACCTGAGGCCTGTATTTCTGAGGAGGATAGCGAAGCGTCTCCAAGAAGCCGGAGGCAAGCCTTTTCTCACGGACACCAACACCCTCTACAAGGGTTCTCGAAGCGACACCGTCAGTCATCTCACCACGGCGTTGCACAACGGGTTCGGCTATTCCAGCGTCGAGTGTCCCATAGTCATAGCGGACGGTCTCAGGGGAACGAGCGGGACACGGGTGCCCATCGCCGGAGAGGTGCTCAAAGAGGTGCACATAGCGAAGGAGATCGCCGATGCCGACGTCCTTATCGCTGTCACACACTTCAAGGCCCACGAGCTTTCCGGGTTCGGCGGATGTCTCAAGAACCTCGGCATGGGGTGCGCCACGAGAGAAGGAAAACTGGTCCAGCACTCGACGGTCTCCCCCAGGGTGAACGTGGAGACATGCCGGGGATGCAAGCTCTGCACGGGCTATTGTCCCGCCCGGGCTATCTCGGTGACATCGAAGAAGGCCTCGATCGACGGCAGGAAATGCATCGGCTGTGGAGAGTGCATTCTCATCTGTCCCTTTAATGCCATCCAGGTTGAGTGGAATGAATCTCCCGACATCTTCCAGAAAAAGATGGTCGAGTACGCACTTGGCGCCCTCACGGGAAAGAGAAAGAAATCGCTCTTCATCAACTTCGTCATCCAGGTCAGTCCCGCCTGCGACTGCTACCCCAACAACGACGCGCCCATTATCAGAGACATCGGCATCCTCGCCTCCGACGACCCCGTGGCCATCGACGCCGCGTCCTGCGACATGGTCAACGATGAGACATCCCTGCCCTGCACGGCCATCAAGCACACCCTCCACAAGGGAGAGGACAAATGGCGCGCCCTCTTCCCCGAAATAGACTGGAACATCCAGCTCGACCACGCCGAGAAAATAGGACTGGGAACGAGAAAGTACAAACTGAAGAAGGTTTGAGAAACCGCTTGAACCGCTTGAACCGCTTGAACGTTGAAAAGACAAAGAAAAAAGAAGCGTTTCTCCTGGCACAAACAGTGCGGAAAAGAACGAAGGCTTTTTGGTTTCTTGAACGCTCAAGCGGTTCAAACGGCTCAAGCGGTTCAAGCTGTCTTTACTTCCCAAACACCGTCTTCAAGAGGTCCGTAACCCTGGCTGCAGGGTCGGTGCGGATCTTTTTCTCTTCCTGGCCTATCATGTAGAAAAGGCCGTCGAGGGCCTTCGTCGTCACGTAATGGTCGAGATCGAGGGAATCCATCTTTGCGAAGGGTACGGATGAGGTGTAGGTTCCCGCCATGTCCTTGTACGACCGCGTCACGCCGAC
>MVQQ01000212.1 GCA_002067555.1 Syntrophorhabdus sp. PtaB.Bin184 | reverse complement strand
TGTTCGCAATGAAGGATGTTTATGCGATCTCCATAGATCAATCGGTCCTGACGAAGATGAAGCAGGCAACGGGTCATCCCGGAACCATCGTTACGATTCCGGCCGGTAACATAGGGAAGAGCCAGAAGCAGCCCACGACGGCACTGGGAAAATGCATGAACTGGGGCGTCGACGTTTCCATGCCCGACGAGGTTGTGACGGAGATCCTGAGGATATACGTGGAGAACGTGGACAAGTTCCAGCAGCTCAGCCCCGCGGCACGGGTGATCACAAAGAAGACGGTAGCGGCTGTCGAGGTACCTGAGGCCAGGATGCACCCCGCGGCTGTGAAGTTCTACAAAGCGAACAAGATACAGATAGGGAGCCTTAAGACAGCGGGCGTGATCAAGTAACCCTGCTGCTTGATTTCTTTCCTGAATATGGCAATTGGCAAGGAGGCGGCAATGAAGGACGGCGTGAACGGCGCGATCAAGATCGCGGTTATAATCGTGACATTTCTCATGGTCATCTATCAGATGGTCTCTTCACAGGTGCTTTTGCTGTCATCCGTTCCTTATCTCAATCTGCACCTTCTGTTCAGCCTCGTCATCGTGTTCCTGGGGGCGGCGCGAGACAAAAAATCGACGCCCCTGAGACTCTGGTTGATGTTCGTCATTGTCGTCGCCATCTTTGCCCTGGGGTACATTCAACTCAACTGGGAGGACATACAGCAGCGCGCCTATTTCAACACAACCCTTGACCTCACGGCGGGCATCCTGGCGGTACTGCTCGTTCTCGAGGCGACGAGGATAGCCACGGGCTGGTTCCTTTCGATCATGGCCATAGGGGCCGTTATATATGGATTCGTCGGAGCGCAGCTGCCTGCGCCGCTGACCATTCAATCCATGGGGTTCGAGCAGACGATGACGAACCTCTCCGTCGGGCTTGATAACGGTATCTACGCCTTCATACCGATATCGGCGAACTTCCTTTTCCTTTTCATCCTTTTCGGGGGCGTGTTGTCCGGCACCGGTGCTGACAAGTTCTTTCTCACGCTGGGCAAGATCGTAATGAGCAAGATACGCGGCGGCGCTGCCATGATGGCTGTCGTGGCCAGTTGCGGCATCGGCATGATCACGGGCAGCGCCGCCGCCAACGCTGCAGTGGTGGGCACCATCACCATACCCCTAATGAAGCGTTTCGGCTTCAAGCCCGAGGAGGCGGGAGGGATAGAGGCGGCGGCGTCCAACGGCGGACAGATAATGCCCCCCATCATGGGCATGAGCGCTTTCGCCATGGCAGGCATGACGGGCATTCCCTACATAACCATTGCGAAGATGGCCGTATTTCCGGCCATCCTTTATTTCGGCCTCGTTGGATTGTACGTGTATCTCACCGCCGGCAAGCACAGGCTGCCCATGGCCGCGAAGGAACCGATAGACGGCAAAGAGCTCGCAATCTCATCGATCAATTTCATTGTGCCGATCCTTCTCATCGTCGTGATGATGGCCTATGGTTTCTCGGTGAATTACATAGGGTTCTGGGCCATAATCACCACCGTTGGCATTTCACTCATACGGAAGAAGACGAGGCCGTCTTTGACACAGTTCGTGAACGGTTTCGTCACCGGCACGGTGCAGGCCGCGGGCATAGGTGTCACGACGGCGGCGGTCGGCATTATCCTTGCGACTCTGACGATGAGTGGTCTGAGTGTGAAACTGGTCCTGGGGATCGAGGCGTGGAGCCTGGGAAGCGTCCTTCTCGCCCTTGTCCTTGTTCAGGTCATCACCGTTGCCATGGGATGCGCCGGCGCGTCGTTGACGGCGTACATGATCGTCACGATCTTCGCTGTGCCAGCCCTTCAGAAGATGGGAGTGCCCTTCGACATCGGGCATTTCTTTGCCATGTTCATCAGTGTTTTCGCCTTCCTCACGCCCCCCGTAGCACTTGTCTCGCTGATAACCGCCAAGATCGCGGAGGCGCCGTACATGAAAACCGCCAAGGAGTCGATCAAGGCCGCTGTCGCCGGGTTCATGGTGCCCTATATCTTTGTCTTTTGCCCGGTGATCCTTCTGAAGCCTCGGGATCCCCTCTTCGCGGTGGTGGCCGTGATCGGGTCCATTATCTGCCTGTGTTCTCTCCAGGTATCGCTGGTGGGCTTTCTGTTGACCGACCTCAAGCCCAGGGAGCGCGGACTGTTCCTGATCGCCGCGGCGCTTGCCTTCATCGGTCTCGTTGAACGCAGCATCCCCTTTTCCGCTATAGGGGTTGCCCTGTTCGTGGCAGCTTTCCTGTGGCACAGGATGAGGGCGCGCGCCGGGAGTATCGATGTCGAACCCGTGGCCAGCTAGGATCGGTCTCCTGATGAAAGGACCACCTGTGAATACCGGAACGGTTGAGCGTTTGAAGATACCACATATCTCTGGTGGTGTGGCGGCAAAGGTGGTATAATCTCCGACAAAAAGGTGAAAAGGTCACAGGTGAAAGAAGACATTGCCAAACTTCTGAGTCCACCGAGAAAGGCGAAGCTTCACGAGTCCATCGTGTCGCAGCTGAAGGGCCTCATTCATTCCAAGAAACTGGCGGTGGACGACAAGCTTCCCTCGGAACGGGAACTGGCGAACCTGTTCTCCGTGAGCCGCGTCGTGGTCAGGGAGTCCATCCAGGCCCTGGAGCAGGCCGGTCTGATCGAGATCAGGACGGGGCCTTCAGGTGGGGCGTTCGTGGTGCGGAACCTGCATAAACCCTTGGTGCACGCTGCCTCGGACATGTTCCATGGCGGGGAGCTCACACTGCAGTATTTCTACGAGGCGCGCAGAGCCATCGAGTGCGCCATAATCAGGCTGGCCGTCGAGAAGGCAAAGCCGAAAGACCTCAAGAGGCTCAGGCAGATCAATGCGAAGCTGTTAGCGGAGATAGAGGAGAGGGACAGGCTGAGGGCCAACAACAGCGATTTCCACATAGCCGTAGCCCAGATCGCGGGCAATCCGCTCCTGACCATGATGCTGCAGTCCATCCTTGAACTTCTCGATATTGTCTATCCAAAGTCGATGCAGTCCGAGGAGTACATCAAGAACACCTACGCGCGTCATGACGCGATCATAGAAGCGATGGAACGGAAGGACCAGGTGCGCTGCGACGAGCTCATGGCGATAGACACGGAACATACGACGAGATTGACCACTTAAAAACATCCTTTTTCCGAAAATATTCCTTGACATGTGTTTTGAGTATGGTCCATAATTAGACATGGTCTATTGGTTAGTCCATCACACAATACGACATTTTAGTCCATGGAGGTCCGGCATGCCGGCCTCCTGCAGTCCATTCGCCAGGGCGATGATACAAGGCCCGTGGAGTTCTCGAAGGAGGTAATATGAACTGGGAAGATGCGGTAACACGAACGGGTCAGGTGATCGAATGGCCCTATCCCGTCAGATATGATAAACAGAACGATATCGACGCGGACGTGGTTGTGCTCGGTGGCGGGCCGGGTGGGTGCATGGCGGCCATCAGCGCCGCAAAGAAGGGTTTGAAGGTTGCCCTTCTCGACAAGGCGTATCCGAAAAGGTCCGGCGGCGGGTCCGGTTTCGACCACTGGCTCAACACGCCGAACCCGGCATCGAAGGTCACCCCTGAGGATTGCGTTGAATGGGAAAGAGTCACCTTCAAGGGGTACTCCAACTCCCTCTCCCGGTACATCGCAGCGAGGGAGGCATACGACACGCTTCTCGAGATAGAGAAGATGGGCGCGAAGATACGGGACATCGACGACACGTTCAAGGGTGCCCCTTTCAGGGATGAAAAGACGAAATTTGTCTTCTGCTACGATTATGAGAACCGGTTCCAGTTCCGTGTCTGGGGTGGGACCTTCAAGCCGGCCATCTTCAACGAATGCCTGCAGCAGGGCGTACAGGTCTTCGACAGGGTCGTGGCCACGAGCCTTTTGACGGAGGGAGGGAAGCAGGGTGCGCGCGTGGTCGGTGCCACGGCCATAAACGTGCGGACCGGCGAATTCTACGTTTTCAGGGCAAAGGCCGTGATAAACGCAATGTCCTGCCATCAGGGGAGCTGGCGTTTCTCGACGGAGTCGATCGGCCTCGACATGTTCAAGCCCAATATAACAGGCGATGGACCGGCCATCATGTGGAGGGCGGGCGTGGAGCTTGCCCAGATGGAACGGAGCAGGGCCGCCATGCCGCCGGGATATGAATACCCCTCCTACGGAACCGGCAACTGGTGGAACACCTGGCACCCGGCTACGATCGTGGATGCGAACGGCAAGGAGGTCCCCTACGTGGATTCCGAGGGCAACGTGGTGCCCGTGGAGCGGCGCTGCCTTCCGAGACCGGGACAGAAGTTCATAGCCGAGCGTTCACGGGACCCGCTCTACGCCAAACCGACGATGCCCGCGGACCTGGCGGATCGCATCAGGAAGGGAGAGTTCGTTCTTCCCCTGTATGCCGACCTCGCGGGAATGCCCTGGTATGAAAGGGATGTGATCTGGGGCCTCATGGTTGGGAACGAGGGACGGACGAAGATTCCCGTCCTTGTCAACTACGAGGCGGCGGGGTTCAATTCCCATCGTGACATGCTTCAGAATTACTTCACCTTAAGCGGGGAGCCTTACCCCAGCATGGACAGCACCATGGCCCTCGGGCCCTATCGCATGGAAGCCTTCGGGAATGGCGGAGAAGTTGTGGTCGACTGGGACTTGCGGACAAACCTTGAGGGTCTCTACGCGGTGGGTGACGCCATACTGGCGGGAAACTACTGGTACCACGCCTGTGCCAGATTTGAGTTTGTCGGGCAACCTGGGCAGGAAGGCGGCCGAATACGCGATGAAGCTTGAGGGTCCGCCCGCCATCGACTCCGCGCAGGTTGAGCGGGAGCGGGAGCGGGTCTACGCCCCCACGAAGAGGAAACCAGGCAGGAACGGCGTCGACTGGAAGGAGCTGCGTTTCGCCGGCGCCCGGGCCATGCAGAACTATTGCGGGGCCGTCAGGAACGAGGGAATGATGAAGATCGGTCTCAAATGGATCGAGGATATCAAGAGCGAGCACTATCCCGATGCCTATGCGAGCAACCCCCATATCCTGCTTCGCGTGCTCGAAACCTACAATATCCTGACCGTGGATGAGATCGTGCTCGAGGCCTGCATGGCCAGAAAGGCAAGCTCTGAGGTTCTCGGACACTTCCGCCAGGATTATCCCGAGATTGACCCCCCCGGATGGCACAAGTGGATCACGGTCAAGCAGGTCGACGGTGCAACGAGGAGCGGCGACCTCGCCCTCGATTTCCAGGGGGACCTTGCCGGAAACTATGAAGCGCATAACCCGGACTACAGGGGATACCTGAAAAAGAAGAAGGCTTGACGAGGTAGGAGGCATGGAGAATGAATGAAGAGAGAATGAAGAAAGATGGCGCCGCGGAGAAGTGCTACGCTTTTCCCAACAGCCCGACTCCCGGCATGCCTGTCGTGATCGACGAGACGCGATGCACGGGATGCAACAAATGCGTCACCATATGCACGACGGACGTGTTCGTGGCCAACCCGGAGAAGGGCAAGCCGCCCATCGTCATGTACCCCGAAGAGTGCTGGTATGGGGGATGCTGCGTCGGTGAGTGCCCCGAGGAATGTCTCACCATGCGGCATCCCCTCATGATGCGGGTCCATTTCAAGAACAAGGAAACGGGTGACATAAAGCGGACGTGACTGGAACACAGGATATCGTTCCGCAACATGGAGGCTGCTATGAGTATGACACGGGAAGATGCCAGGGAGATGATAGAGGATGTCTTCGACTTCGACCATGTCGGGGACGCGATGACGGCGCTCAGGCGGGATCTTGGATCGTCTGCAGCGAAGGAAGAGCTTGTCGACCGGTTGACGAAATGTGCACTGGAGGAAGGGGACGATGTCTCCGGGGAAACGCGGGCAGTTCTCCTTGACGCCGCGCGGGAGCGCGTGGAACGTTTCATAAAAGGGGCCAGCTATTCCCAATCAGGATGCAGCAAGTCCTGATTGGGCCGCGGAAGGACCTGCTAACCATCTGCTTCACGTGAGGACCTATCTATGTCATGCAAACTTGTGATCATCGGGGGTGTCGCCGGAGGTGCCACCGCTGCGGCGCGCGCACGGCGTCTCAACGAGGACGCCGGTATCATCGTTTTCGAGCGCGGGGAATACATATCCTTTGCGAATTGCGGTCTTCCCTACTACATCGGAGACGTGATAGGGACCCGTAACGACCTCCTGATCACGACGCCGGAGGAATTCAAGGCACGGTATCGTATCGATGTCAGGACCCTGTCTGATGTGCTTTCCATAGACAGGGCCGCCAGGGAGGTTGTCGTTAAGGACCTCAGGACGGGAGAGAGTTACCGTGAGTCCTATGACAGGATCATCCTTTCTCCCGGAGCGGAGCCCGTGAGCCTCCCCGCGGGATACGGCGCGTTCGACAATGTTTTCAGCCTCCGGAGTGTTTCCGATGCCGACAGGATAAAGATGCACGCGGACAGGAGAGGACCGCGGACGGCGGTCATCATCGGTGCCGGTTTCATTGGTCTCGAGATGGCGGAGAATCTCTCGAAAAAGGGCGTCAAGACCACCATTGTGGAGAGACTGCCGCAGGTGATGAATCTCCTCGATTGCGAGATGGTCTCGGCGGTCCACGATCATCTTAGGGAGAATGGAGTGGATCTGCTGCTCGAACGGAGCATCTCCTCCGTGGCGGGGCTAAAGACGGTGTCGGCGGTCATGACGGACCGCGGCGAGGAGGTCCCCTGTGACATGCTCGTTCTCTCGATGGGGGTCCGGCCGGACACCAGGCTTGCCCGGGGCTGCGGTCTCGCGATCGGCGATCTTGGAGGGATAAAGGTGAGCCCGTTGATGATGACCTCGGACCCGGACATCTTCGCCGTCGGCGACGCCGTTGAGGTCAATGACCTCGTGACCGGCTTTCCCGTGCTGGCCGCGCTGGCAGGCCCGGCGAGCAAGCAGGGCAGGGTCGCGGCGGACAACGCGATGGGGAGACGAACGGTCTACGGGGGTACCCTGGGGACTTCGATCGTGAAGGTCTTCGGCCTCACGGTGTCGTCGACAGGTGCCAGCGAGAAAACGCTGCGTATGCGTCGGGTGCCGCATCTCGTCAGTTATACGCATTCAAACTCTCACGCGGGATACTATCCAGGAGCCGAGATGATGACCATCAAGCTTGTCTTCTCACCGGGAAGCGGCCGGATCCTGGGAAGCCAGATCGTGGGAGGAGCCGGGGTGGACAAGCGCATCGATGTGATGGCAACGGCCATTCGCGGTTCCATGACGGTCTTTGACCTTGAAGACATCGATCTGGCCTACGCCCCTCCGTTCTCGTCGGCCAGAGATCCCGTCAACATCGCCGGTTTCGTTGCCTCCAACATATTGAAGGGGGATCACGAGGTCGTGCACGCCGGGGACCTGAAGGATATGGCGGACAACACAGTCCTTCTGGATTTAAGGGACATGGAAGACCTGATGAGGAGTTCCCCGATAGAGGGGGCCGTGCATGTTCCCCTCGGTCGGCTGAGAAGGAAGATGGAGAAACTGGACAGGGAGAAGTTTTACATCACGTACTGTGAGGTTGGATCGCGGTCGTACGCGGGTCACCGGATCCTGGCGCAGAGAGGTTTCAGGTCGAAGAACCTCAGCGGCGGATACAAAACGTACACCGCCGCCATGAGAGAACATTGACATTCGGCACGCCAGAACCCCTCTGGTTTTCATTGCTCCCGATCACCGTTGCGCTTCTGCCGTGCCGTCATAACCCGGACAGGAGAGTCCGTGGCCCGATCACCACGTGTCTTCGACTGTCGCCTGCAACCTCAGGTCCATCACTGCGCGGAGATCGTCTTCTTGACTTTTCCTCCTGTCCGGCGCACCATAAGGAATGAAAGATCCCACCAGCACCGCGTCACGGAGAAGGTTCTTCCGTCTGCTCTTTTCTCCTTTCTGTTTCCTGTTGGCCTTGACGCTCTTCCCCGCTTCGCTCGCTGTTTCAGCATCGGACGTTCCCGGCGTCAGCGTCATTTTCTTCGATGCTAAAGACCGCGAACTCTGCCGTTTCGAGGCGGAGCCGGCGATAACGCCCCAGCAGCAGGCGCAGGGACTCATGTTCAGAACCTCTCTGCGCAGGCGCACGGGAATGCTTTTCGTCCACGACCGCGACGAGATTCAGAACTATTGGATGAAGAACACCTGGATACCTCTCGACATCATCTTCATCAACGGACGGTACGAGGTCGTTCATGTTCACCGGGGGGCGCGTCCGCACGACGAGACGGACATAAGCTCCCGCCATCCTGTTCGGTATATCCTGGAAGTGAACGCGGGCGAGGCGAAAGAGTGTGCCATCACGCGGGGTGTCAGGGTCCGTTTCGGCAGCACCTCAACGGGCCGTTGACGCACCTCACCCAGGCGAACCCCGGTTTTCCACATCGGTTGTGGATTTCCTGTTGACAAGTTGTGGAAAGAGGCGGTCAACGTCATGATGCCAAAGGATTTTGCCCTTTTTGCCCTGTTACTGTGCATGATGAAAACAGCAATCATTTCAACGCCTATAGAGATAATTCACAAATCCGATGCTTTTTCGTAATGGTTCGATCAAGGATGTTTTTCGGCAATCATTTACAGGGGTTTGACCGGCATCTCCCGTCACCGCCCCGTATCTCAGCGAAATCATTCACTGCTAATAGCGAGGAGCAGAAGGTGAGGAATGAAGGACAACCGCACCCCATATGTCCCGTATGTCTCATATGTCCTATCGGTCTTATCCATTCCCGGACGTCCTGTGAAGGGGCTTTCCCTATCCTCTGACCCTATCGCGCTCCTTGCCGATAAAAGTGTTGACATACGATGGTTTAACCGGGTAAAATCTTTGTCTTTAAAGGAACTCAAGGAAGTTCGGACAAGGTCAGGAGGTCACAAATGGCAAGGGTCTGTGAGATCTGTGGAAAAGGGAAACAAATCGGTCACAACGTGAGTCACGCGAACAACAAAACCAAGCGGGAATGGCGGCCGAACCTGCAGACCGTCCGCATCGTGAAGAACGGCGAAACCCTCAAGGCAAGACTCTGCACGAAGTGCATCAAGAAGGGCAATTTTCAGAAAGCAGTATAGTGAAGACAGGTGATGGGTTATAGGTAATGGGTAATAGGAAAGACATTACCTGTGATCCGGAGCCGACCGTCCATCTTCCACCCCCCCCGCACGCCGACAAAGAAAATAGCTTACAGGCCGCAGGTAATTGGCCTTTTTCCCCCATGACCTATTACCCATAACCCATTACCTGCCTCCCGTCTCTATGTTATGCTCCTCATCCTGTCGACGGAGCGCACTCCCTTTATTTTCTGGATGGATTTCATGACCTTCTGGAGCTGCGACATGTGCTCGATCTCGACCTCATAGATCCCTGCCGCGGATCTGTCGGGATAGGTCATCGCCGAGGCGCTGATGATGTTGACCTTGTTGGCGGCAATGGCGCTGGAGATATCGGAGAGAAGTCCCTTGCGGTCGTTGCCCACTACCTTGAACCTCACGGGGAAGGTGTAGTCCTTGCTGAGCTGCCAGCTCACCTCCACCTTGCGCTGCTCGTCATAGGTGTGGACATTCGGACAATCCTCGACGTGCACGGTCAGGCCGCGCCCCCGGGTTATAAAGCCGATGATGTTGTCTCCGGGGATGGGGTTGCAACATCTCGCGAAACGTATGACGAGCCCGTCTATGCCCTTGATCTTTATCGCGTTGTCCCGCCCCTTCTTCAGCGAGTGTATGATGGTC
>MVQQ01000211.1 GCA_002067555.1 Syntrophorhabdus sp. PtaB.Bin184 | reverse complement strand
ATCGACCCCTCATATGCGCGAAACCTGACGAAATAGGGAAAAGGTCAGAGAAAGCAGGTGTGACGCGGGATCGAGCGTCAGTAAACGAAGACGGCCTGCCGAGACTTTTCAATTAGCATGGTCTCCCTGACTTTCCATACATATTCTACAGAAAGGAGGGACAAAAACCATTGGAACGGCAAAAAAAGGCAAAGGTTGTTGAGGAACTGGGATCGAAGCTTAAAGAGCTCGATTGCCTTTTCCTGGCCGACTTCAGCGGCATGAACGTGGCTCAGGTGACAAAGCTCAGAAGAGAACTGCGTGGTGTCGGCACGGAATTCACCGTTGTCAAGAACACCCTGCTCAGAATTGCGTCGAAAGGCACCAGAGCAGAGGCTCTCTATGACAAGTTTGATGGTCCGAACGCGATCATCTGCACGAACGGTGACCCGATCGGCCCGGCGAAGGTGATCGCCGGCCTGGCCAAAGAGATTCCCAACCTGAAGATGAAAGCGGGCTACATCGGCAGCCGTACGGTCACGCCGGAAGAGATCCAGAAGCTCGCGACGCTTCCGTCGAAAGAGATACTGCTCGGCAAGCTCGTCGGTCTTCTCAAGGGTCAGCCGGCACGTCTCGTGTACGCGTTGTCGGGGAATCTGAACAGGCTTATGCTCGTGCTTAATTCGATCAAGGCACAAAAAGAACAGGCATAAAGGAGGATTTGATATAATGAGTATTTCACGGGAAGAAGTGATCCAGTTCATCGAGAATATGACGGTCCTCGAACTCTCCGAGTTCGTCAAGGAGTTGGAAGACAAGTTCGGTGTCCAGGCGGCGATGCCTATGATGGCCGCGGCACCGGGTGCGGCCGCGGGTGCGGCGGCTCCGGCAGCGGAGGCCGCGGAAGAGAAGACCGAGTTCAACGTCACCCTTACGGGTTACGAAGCGGAGAAGAAGATCCAGGTCATCAAGGTCGTCCGTGCCATTACGGGGCTTGGGCTCAAGGAAGCCAAGGATCTCGTGGAAGGAGTGCCCAAAGCGGTTAAAGAAGCTGTCTCCAAAGACGAAGCTGCCAACATCAAGAAACAGCTTGAAGAAGTCAGCGGACAGGTTAAGGTTGATTAAAAAACAATTGTGCAGGAAACAGGGGTCCGGTTGTGAAGCGGCAAGCCTCATACTGGATCCCTGTCTTCAGTTTCAACACCCAAATGAGGTGAAATGATCTATGAAAGAAACCTTCCATAACAGGATATTCCGGAAGAATTACGGAAAGATCAAAGAGGTTCTCGAGATACCGAATCTCATCGAGATCCAGCTTGATTCCTACGAGAAGTTCTTGCAGAAGGACCTCGCGCCGGACAAGAGAGACGCGATAGGCCTGCAGGCCGTGTTCAACAGCGTCTTTCCCATAAAGGATTCACATGAGACGACCACCCTTGAGTTCGTGAAGTACGATATGGGCGATCCCAAGAACTCCGAGGAGGAGTGCATCGTCAGGGGCCTTACCTATGCCGCCCCCATGAAGGTCACGATCCGTCTCGTTGTGTGGAACATAGATGCCGATACAAAGGCGCGTGACATACGCGCCGTCAAGGAACAGGATGTCTATTTTGGGGAGATACCGCTCATGACGGAGCGGGGAACCTTTATCATAAATGGTACGGAACGGGTCATTGTCAGCCAGCTTCACCGTTCACCCGGCGTCTATTTCGACACGGACCAGAGCAAGACCACCATCGGGGGAAGCCTGTCGTACACGGCCCGCGTCATACCGTATCGCGGTTCCTGGCTCGATTTCGAGTTCGATCACAAGGAACTCGTCTATGTCAGGATCGATAAGAAGAAAAAGATACCCGTCACCCTCTTTCTCAAGGCGCTGGGCTACTCGGAGAAAGAGATTCTCGACTATTTCTACGAGAAAGAGACGATCGTTGTAAAGGACAGGAAACTGTTCAAGGAAACCCCGCTTGCGCTGCTTGTGGGCCAGAAGGCACCTTCGGACATCATCAATGAAAAGACCGACGAGGTGCTCGTAAAGAAACACAAGAAGATTACGAAGGCTGTCATCAAGAAGATGGAGCAGGCCAATATCCATGCGATCCCCGTGAGCGAAGAGGACATCGTCGGCAAGGCGACCTCGGGCGATATCATTGACCCGAAGACAAAGGAAGTCCTCATACCCATAAACAAGGAGTTGACGGCGGAAGATCTGGAGAGCCTTATCGAGAAGAAGGTAAAGAGCTTCGAGATTCTTTTCATAGACAATCTCAACGTGAGCCCGTCTCTGCGCAACACCCTCAATATCGACAAGGTCGTCACGAAGGAAGACGCCCTCATCGAGATATATCGCAAATTGAGACCCGGCGACCCGCCCACGATCGAATTTGCCGAGACGTTGATACAGAATATGTTCTTCAGCCCCGAGAGGTACGATCTTTCCCGGGTCGGCAGGCTGAAGATCAACCACCGCCTTGGCATCGACGTTGCCCTCGACACGACCATCCTCCGGAGGGAGGATATCATCGAGGTGGTGCGCCAGCTCCTCAGGCTGAAGGATGCCCGCGGACCGGGAGACGATATTGACCACCTTGGCAACAGGAGGGTTCGCACGGTGGGCGAACTCCTCGAGAACCAGTTCAGGATGGGCCTTGTGCGTATGGAACGTGCCATCAAGGAGAGGTTGACCTTCCCCGAGATGGAAACACTCATGCCCCATGACCTCGTGAATCCAAAGCCGGTGGCCACCGCGGTCAAGGATTTCTTTGCCTCGAGCCAGCTTTCCCAGTTCATGGATCAGACGAATCCCTTGAGCGAGATAACCCACAAACGCAGGCTTTCAGCACTGGGTCCGGGGGGTCTCACCCGTGAAAGGGCCGGTTTTGAGGTGCGCGACGTTCATCCCACCCATTATGGAAGGATATGCCCCATCGAGACCCCTGAGGGTCCCAACATCGGTCTTATCGCCTCGTTGTCCACCTTTGCGAAGGTCAACGAATTCGGCTTTATAGAAGCACCCTACCGCCAGGTCATGGACAAGAAGGTCACCGACAATGTCAAGTACCTGAGCGCCCTCGAGGAAGAGCAGTACTATATCGCCCAGGCCAACGCCCCTGTGGATAAGGAGGGTAAGCTGGCGGGCGAACTCATCCCCGCCCAGAAGGGCGGCAGCGTGTTCCTTGTAAACCCCGACCAGGTGGAATTCATGGACGTGTCACCGAAGCAGCTTGTGAGCGCTTCGGCGGCACTCATCCCCTTTCTCGAGCACGACGACGCCAACAGGGCGCTCATGGGTTCGAATATGCAGCGCCAGGCCGTTCCGCTGCTCACCACCGAGGCCCCCATCATCGGCACCGGGATGGAGCGCGTTGTCGGCAGGGACTCCCGTGTCACGATCATGGCCCGTCACGACGGTGTCATAGAGAGCGTCGATGCGAGCCGCATCATTCTTAAGTACGAGGAGAAGAAGAGCCACGACGAGACCGCCACGAAGATAGATGTCTACAAGCTGCTCAAGTTCCGGCGTTCGAATCAGGATACCTGCATCAACCAGCGCGTCATCGTCAGGGAAGGCGATTTCGTGAAGAAAGGCGATGTTCTCGCCGACGGTCCCTCGACGGACAGGGGCGAACTCGCCCTCGGCAAGAATGTCATGGTCGCGTTCATGCCCTGGAGAGGATACAACTACGAGGATTCCGTTCTCATCAATGAGCGGCTGGTAAAGGAAGACGTTTTCACGTCCATCCATATCGAAGAGCTCGAATGCGTGGTCCGTGACACCAAGCTCGGCAAGGAAGAGGTGACGAGGGATATTCCCAACGTTGGAGACGATGCCCTGAAAGATCTGGACGAGAGTGGTATCGTGAGGATCGGGGCGACGGTCAAACCGGGTGACATACTCGTCGGCAAGGTGACACCCAAGGGCGAGACCCAGCTTACTCCCGAGGAGAAGCTGCTCAGGGCGATCTTCGGCGAAAAGGCCGGGGATGTGAAAGACACGAGCCTCAGGGTTCCCCACGGCATAGAGGGCATCATAATCGACGTCAAGGTCCTCTCGAGGAGAGGTATCGATAAGGACGACCGCAGCCGGGACATAGAGGACAAGGAGATATCGAATATCCTGAAGGATCAGGAAGACCAGATAAAGATCATCCTCGACAGCAAGAAGGCAAAAATGGCGGAACTCCTGGAAGGTAAAACCATCGCTGCCGACATCAAGGATGGTAAAGGCAAGATCTTGGTGAAGAAAGGCGAGGCCTTCACGAAGGAAAAGGTGGATTCGCTGAGCTTCGACAGGCTGCAGGAGTTGCAGTTCGGGGACGAGGAACTGGAAGCGCGGATAGCGAAGCTGGTGGAGAGCAAGGAGAACCAGGTCGAGCTCATCCACATCATATATGAAGACAAGATCAACAAGATAAAGAAGGGCGACGAACTGCCTCCCGGCGTTATCAAAACCATCAAGGTTTACGTTGCCATGAAACGGAAGGTCGCCGTGGGTGACAAGATCTCGGGACGCCACGGGAACAAGGGCATCGTCTCCGTGATCCTCCCCGAGGAGGACATGCCCTTCACCGACGACGGGACGCCCATCGACATCGTCCTCAATCCTCTTGGTGTTCCCTCCCGTATGAATGCGGGCCAGATCCTGGAGACCCACCTGGGATGGGCCGCAAAAGAGATGGGGAGGCGTATCGGTGAATTGATCGACGATTATTACCGGAACCTCGCCGATTCCCAGGCCGTCAAGAAACTCCTCAAGAAGACCTTTTCGAACAACGAGCTCAAAGGCGTCATCGATCGCCTCGACGATGATGAGATTGTATCCCTGGCGGAGACCATGAGGAAAGGCGTGAACATCGCTGTGCCTGTCTTTGACAGCGCGAAGGAGGAGGAGATCAGGGAGTTCTTCAAGATGGCGGGCCTCGCCGATTCACGCCAGACAACTCTGTTCGACGGAAGGACCGGCGACGCCTTTCACCATAACATTACGGTTGGGAACATGTACTTCCTGAAGCTCCATCATCTCGTCGACGACAAGATACATGCCCGGTCGATCGGTCCATACTCGCTTGTGACGCAACAGCCCCTGGGAGGCAAGGCACAGTTCGGCGGCCAGAGGTTGGGTGAGATGGAGGTCTGGGCTCTTGAAGGGTACGGAGCAGCCTACTCGCTGCAGGAATTCCTCACCATCAAGTCCGACGATGTCAATGGAAGGATCAGGGCCTATGAAGCGATCGTCAAGGGCGAGGACGTTCTTGAGCCCAACCTGCCGGAGTCCTTCAACGTTCTGGTCAAGGAACTGCAGGGCCTGTGCATTGACGTGGAGCTTCTTAAAGAAGAGTAACAAGGAGGAACAACCTTGGAAGAATATTTTAAGTCAGACAAGCAGCGGGACCCGTTGAGCTACATGGCGATCAAGATCTCCCTGGCATCACCGGAGCTGATCGAGAAGTGGTCCTATGGAGAAGTGAAGAAACCCGAGACCATAAACTACCGCACCTTCAAACCCGAACGCGACGGTTTGTTCTGCGCCAAGATATTCGGTCCCGTCAAGGACTACGAGTGCATCTGCGGCAAGTACAAGAGGATGAAGCACCGCGGCATCATCTGCGAGAAGTGTGGTGTCGAGGTGATCCAGTCAAAGGTGCGCCGCGAGCGCATGGGGCATATCAAGCTTGCCTGTCCCGTGGCCCACATCTGGTTCCTGAAGAGCATGCCGAGCAAGATCGGCACGCTTCTGGAACTCACCATAAAGGAAGTGGAAAGGGTTCTCTATTTCGAGATGTACATCGTCGTCGAGCCCGGCGATTCCCCTTACAGCTTTTGCGAGATCATAAGCGAGGAGAAATATATCGAGGCCCGTGAAAAATACGGCGAGAGCTTTGTCGGCGGCATAGGGGCGGAGGCCATCAGGGAGTGCCTCAAGAAGATCAACGTCGATGAGCTTGGCAGAACGCTGCGCATCGACATGCGCGACACGTCGAGCGACGCGAAGAAGAAGAAAATAGCACGGCGCCTCAAAGTGGTCGATGCCTTCAAGGTTTCCGGCGTGCGGCCGGAGTGGATGATTCTCGATATCGTTCCCGTCCTGCCCCCGGAGTTGAGACCACTCGTTCCCCTCGACGGCGGGCGTTTCGCCACGAGCGACCTCAATGACCTTTACCGGCGCGTCATCAACAGGAACAACCGTCTCAAGAGGCTGATGGAACTCAACGCCCCGGAGATCATCATAAGGAACGAGAAGAGGATGCTCCAGGAAGCGGTCGATGCCCTTTTCGACAACTCGAAACGGGGCAGGGTCGTCACGGGAGCAAGCAAGCGTCCCCTGAAATCGCTGAGCGATATGCTCCGTGGAAAACAGGGAAGGTTCCGGCAGAACCTTCTGGGCAAACGGGTCGACTATTCCGGCCGCTCCGTCATCGTTGTCGGTCCCGAGCTGAGGCTCCACCAGTGCGGTCTCCCCAAATACATGGCGCTGGAGCTTTTCAAACCCTTCGTGTACAACCGTCTCATCAGGAAGGGCTACGCGACGACGATCAAGAACGCGAAGAAAATCGTCGAAAAGGAAAGGCCTGAAGTCTGGGACGTCCTGGAAGAGGTGATCAAGGAGCATCCCGTGCTTCTCAACAGGGCGCCGACGCTTCACCGCCTCGGCATACAGGCCTTTGAGCCGCAGCTCATAGACGGCAAAGCCATTCAGCTCCACCCTCTCGTCTGCCCCGCGTACAACGCGGACTTCGACGGTGACCAGATGGCGGTCCATGTGCCGTTGTCCACTGAGGCCCAGACGGAGGCCAGGGTTCTCATGATGTCGACGAACAACATACTTTCCCCTGCCAACGGCAAGCCAATCATCGTGCCCACGCAGGACATAGTCCTCGGGCTATACTATCTCACCATCGACCGCAAGTACCGCAAGGGTGAGAACAAGATCTTCGCGGATTCCGAAGAGGTCCGTGTGGCCTATGATTCCGGAGAGATCGACCTTCATGCAAAGATACAGGTGCGCCTTAACGGTGAAATGGTGAACACCACCCCGGGAAGGATAATCCTCAGGGATGTGGTGCAGGACGCTCTCATGGAATTGCCCCAGCCGAAGAGGGACACGGTCCTCAAGGACATGTTCTCGAATATCAACACGATCATGGACAAGAAGACCATTGCGGCACTCGTGGACAAATGCTACCGGGACGCCGGCGAGAAATGCACCGTCATCCTTTCCGACCGTTTGAAGGACCTCGGTTATTTTTACGCAACACTGGGCGGGATATCGATCTCCATCGATGACATGAAGATCCCCCAGAAAAAGAAGATACTGATAGAAAAGGCTGAAGAGGCGGCGAAGACCGTCCAGAACCAGTACCGGGAGGGCCTCATAACGGACGGCGAGCGGTACAACCAGGTCATCGACATCTGGGCGAACGTAACGGAAGAGATAGCCAAGGCGCTGATGGATGAACTTGGCTCCGATGTTGTCCTCGATATGGCAGGAAAACCTGTCATCGGGGCAAACGGCAAGCCCGAACACCAGAACAGCCTGAACCCGATCTTCATAATGGCCCACTCCGGCGCGAGAGGTAATGCCCAGCAGATCAGGCAGCTCGCCGGCATGAGGGGGCTCATGGCCAAACCCTCCGGTGAGATCATGGAAACGCCCATCACGAGTAACTTCCGCGAGGGGCTTGACGTTCTCCAGTACTTCATATCCACGCACGGCGCACGGAAGGGTCTTGCGGACACAGCCCTCAAGACGGCTAACTCCGGCTACCTTACAAGAAGACTCGTTGATGTCGCCCAGGATGTGGTTGTATCCGAGCATGACTGCGGGACCTTCGACTACATAGAGATCGGGTCGCTCGTCGAGGGCGGCGAGGTCATTGAGCGCCTTGACGCGCGTATCCTTGGCCGGGTCTCATTCGAGGATATGAAGGATCCTGACGGTGCCATCATAGTCCACAAGAACGAAGAGATTACCGAGCACCACCTCAAGCTCATCGAGGAAGCCGGTTTTGAAAAGGTAAAAATACGCTCTGTGCTTACCTGCCGGGCGAAAAGAGGGGTCTGCGTGCTTTGTTACGGCCGCGACCTCGCGCGCGGGCGACTCGTGAGCATCGGCGAGGCCGTGGGTATCATAGCGGCGCAGTCGATCGGCGAGCCCGGCACGCAGCTCACGATGAGAACCTTCCACATCGGTGGTGCCGCGTCGAGGAGGGTCGAACAGTCGACTCTGGAAACGAGGAACGACGGCATCGTCAGGTTCATCAACGTAAGGGCCATTCTCAACCGCGAGGGTGTCCCCGTCGTGATGAACCGCAACGGCGAGATCGCCATAATGGACGACGCGGGAAGGGAAAGGGAGCGATACTCCATCATCTACGGAGCAAAGCTCAGGGTCAGCGACGGACAGACGGTCGAAGAGGGAGAGACGCTGGCCGAATGGGATCCCTACACCATCCCCATACTCTCGGAAGAGAGCGGCAAGATCAAGTACGGTGACATATTCGAAGGCGATACCATGCAGGAGAGCAAGGACGAGGTCACGGGGCTTTCATACAAGGTCATCATCGAGCCCAAGAACCCGGAACTCCGCCCGAGGATCTCCATCAAGGATGAGAAGGGCAGAACGAAGATGATCCCCGGGTCGACGAGTCCCGCCCGATACATACTTCCCATAGGCGCGCATATCGTTGTCAATGAGGGCGACGAGATCTTCGCAGGTGACGTTATTTCCAAGATGCCTCGTGAGACAACGAAGACGAAGGACATCACCGGCGGCCTTCCCCGCGTCGCGGAGCTTTTCGAAGCGCGCAAGCCGAAGGAGAACGCCATCGTCACCGAGATCAACGGCGTTGTCACCTTCGGGAAGATGGCCAAGGGAAAGCGAGAGATCATCGTTACCCCCGACACCGTGCACGGTGAGCCAAGGAAATACACCATTCCACGGGGTAAACACGTCATCGTCCATGAGGGCGATTATGTCAGGGCCGGCGAGCCTCTCATGGACGGTCCCGTGAACCCCCATGACGTCTTAAGGATACTCGGCATCAAGGACCTTGCGCGGTACCTCGTCGACGAGATTCAGGAGGTCTACCAGCTCCAGGGCGTCAAGATAAACGACAAGCACATCGAGACAATCGTGCGCCAGATGCTCAAGAGGGTGCGTATCAAGGACATCGGGGACACCAATTTCATAATCGACGATTACGTGGAATGGTGGGTCTTCGAAGAGGAGAACAGGCGTGTTCTGTCAGAAGGCGGAAAGCCCGCACAGGCGGAGCCGCTCTTCCTCGGCATCACGAAGGCGTCACTGATAACGGACAGTTTTATCTCCGCGGCAAGCTTCCAGGATACCACAAAGGTGTTGACGCAGGCGTCCATTGAAGGCAGGGTCGACTACCTGAGGGGTTTGAAAGAGAATGTCATCATGGGGCGGATCATCCCGGCCGGGACGGGTTATCCTAAGTACCGGAATTACGATATGAATGTTTTGGATAAACCGGAAGAACTCCCCGAGGAGGAAGTCCTTCCGGAACTGGCAAATTAGGGGTTGCGGAGCTTCCGTTCCGCTATCACAGCCTCTTCGCTTTTCGGATAAAGCTCTATCACCCTTTTCAAAAGGGTGGTGGAGCTTTTCTTATCATTCGTCAGCCGAAAGGCCTCTGCCTGTGACAGGAGGGCCCTCGGGGCCTTTTCACTCTTGGGATGCTTGTCTATGACCTCCTGGAAATAGAGTATAGCCTTGTCGTAGTTCTTAAGGTTCATGTAGCATTCGCCGATCCAGTAAAAGGCGTTGGAGGCGAGCGGTGTGCCGCTGTATGTTTCCGTGAAGGCCGTGAATTTTGTGACCGCGTTCTCGTACTGGCCGCGCTGAAAACTCTCGAATGCCTCCTTGTATGCCTCTTCGTACCGCGCATCTGTTTTCGGTGCCTTCTCGGGTGCCTTCGGGTCCTTCGTGGATATCAGGGGCAGTTGCTCGGGAGTACGTTTCGCGGCAGCCATACCCTTTGTTTCCGCCCAATAAGTCTTGATCTGGTAGTCGAGTTCGTCAAGCTTTCCCATGATGGTGCGTATCTTCTCGTCGCGGGAGTCCACCGAAGAGTACATGTTGACAACCTGCTTACTGAGGTTCTCCTGCTCCTTTTCTATCTTGGAGAGCCGCGCCTCCGTGTCCTGCCGGAATTGATAGAAATCACCCTGCAGACTGGTCATGCTTCCCTGGATCTTTGTTGCCTCTTCCGTGGTCACACATCCTGCCAGAAGGGCGGCACAGAGGACGGATAAGGCCAGGAGGCTTCCGGGAAAGCCTGTAAGGCGAAAACGCTCCTTGCCGCCGATGATGGACCTGTATCTCATAGCTTACCCCTTTCGGTCGAGTTTAAAATGGGCCCGCCTGTTCTTTGCCCAGGCTTCCTCGGTCTTGCCTGTATCGACGGGGAGTTCCTTGCCATAGGATATCGTGCGGATGCGGCTGCCTTCTATACCCAGCTTGAGAAGGTATGCCTTCACGGCCTCGGCCCTTTTCTGCCCCAGGGCAAGGTTGTAATCGACGGTGCCCCGCTCGTCGCAGTGGCCTTCAATAACGATCCGCACGCTCCTGTCCCCTTTCATGAAGGAGGCCACACCCTCTATCTTGGGCAACTCCGAGCTGTTCACGGCGTAGCTGTCGAAATCGAACTGGATGTCCCTGAGTATTCCGGCGAGGCGTTCCTGCTCTCTCAGGAGCCGGTCGCGCTCCGCTTTCGCCAGCTCTTCTTCGCTGATACCGGTCCTGTCCCTGTCCTTGTCGGATAACGACCTGTCGGTAGCGCTCGTTGTTGGGGGCGTGGTCTGGACTGCTTTAGGCGCACACCCGGCGGCAACGAAGATCAATGCCACCAGAAGAATCAGAATCTTTTTCATAAATCCTCCCCGTTCTGTATTATGCCCTTCCTCTTATTATTCCCTCTTTGCCCCCTATGGCGCAAACCTTGGCTGCTCCTCCGCAAAATCGGTGAAACGCAGGGTTCTCTTGTTCTCGCCGTTGAAGAGCATCACGTTCAGCCTGTTGACGCCTCCCTTTAAGGACGTGTAGATGATGTAACGGCCGCAGGCCGAGAACTGCGGCGAATCGTTGACGGTGCCGTCATTGGTGAGCACCCGCTGGTTCGAGCCGTCGGCATTCATCGTGCATATCTCGAACCCCCCGGATATGTTGGCGACAAAAGCAATCAGGTCACCCTTGGGCGAAAAAGCCGGGGCGCTGTTGTACTTGCCGTGATAGGTGAGCCTTTTCGGCTCCCCTGACGGGAGAGCCTTTGAAAAGATCTGGGGGGTTCCGAACATGTCGGATACGAAGACGAGACGGGAGCCATCGGGTGAAACCGTGGGTGAAGTGAGTATGCCGTCGCGCTGGACGAGAACCTTCTTGCTGCGGCTTCCCACGTCGAAGGCGTAGATGGTCGATGTCCTGCCCGACGTGTGGGAATAAACGAGCGTCGAGTTGTTGAGCCACGACGTACCGATCTTCATGCCCTCCGACCGTTCGACGAAGATTTCGTTCTTCTTGTCGAAGTCGGTGACATAGAGGTTGGGTCTGCCGTCCCGGTAGGATGTGTAGGCGAGGTATTTCCCGTTCGGGGACAGGGACGGCGAAAGCGTGATGCTCCTGTAGTTGGTCAGACGCGCCACATTCTGCCCGTCGAAGTCGGACAGGTAGATCTCTTTCAGGTTTCTGCGGCCCGCCGTAAAGAGCACGCGGGAACTCATGATGCCCTTTTCGCCGGTGACGGCAAAGATGATGTCGTCGGCAAGCCTGTGCGTCACCCGTCTCCACTCGTTCTGCCTGGCTTTGTAGCGCTTCGCCAGCACCATCGACCCGTCGAGGGTGTCGTAGACAAAGGCCTCCAGACTGAGCTCGCCATTCGCGACGGAGAGGCGCCCCTTGCAGACGATGTCGATCCCGATGGAGCGCCAGGAGGCGAACTTGACCTCCCCTTTTTCCACGCCCTCGTCGAGAAGCTCCCTGTCGATGAGCGAAGCGGGCGCCGTGATGAAGAATCCTGAAAAATCGAGGTCCTTGTTCAGGAGGTCGCTCATCCCCAGTGAAGACCCCGCCGCCTTTTCGCCCTTGAAATAGGGCACGCCGATGGTGATCTTCTTAAAGGTTTCACCGGTAATGGTCAGGTAGACCTTGGCCTGCGACACCGACGAGAACATCAGCATAACCGCAAGTGCGGACATGATGGCCACAAAACTATGCTTTCTCATTTTTTCTCCATTTGTCGATTATTTCCATAAGAACCTTCACCTGTGGAAGGATCGTCTTTCCTCTTCGGGTGATCGTGAACAAGGACCTCTTTACCTCGGGCAGGCCGCGGACGGATACCTCCCTCAGTGTACCTGCGGCGATCTCTCCGGCCGCCGCGATGCGGGATATGTAGGCCATTCCCATGCCGTTCATCACGGCCCGCTTGATTGCTTCGTTGTCGGACAACTCGGCGATCACGGTGAGACCTCCTCTCCGGAGACCCCTGACCTTCGCCAGTGCCGCCTCGAGGGTGTTACGGGTGCCGGATCCCCTTTCTCTTGCGATGACCGGGTGGTCCATGAGTTCCGCGAGCGTCATCGTCCCGGGATGATCGGGCGGGGCAATGAAGATTATGGTGTCGTCGATGAGCTTTTTGAAGTCGACCTTGTTCGTGTCGCTTTTCGCGCCGACAATGCCCATATCGAGAAGGCCGTTCTCCATCCTGTCGAGGATGTCCTTCGTATCGGATATGACGAGTTCGAAGTTGATGCCCGCGTAGTGTTCCTTGAATGTGCACAGGAGACGGGGCATGATGTAAATGCCGGGAATGGTGCTTGCCCCGAGAGTCATCTTCCCCTTTTTGAGCCCCCTGAAGGACGCTATGGCCTCTATGGTGTCCTTCTTGAGATTGACGATGTCCACCGCATACTGGAGAAGGATCTCCCCGGCCTTTGTCAGGGTAACCGTCCGTTTCGTGCGGTCTATGAGCCTGACGTCGAAGAAACGCTCGAGGTCGACGATCTGCTTGCTTACCGTGGGCTGGGTTATGCACAACTCATCTGCCGCCCTGGTGAAACTCCTGAGCCTGGCGATTTTGAGAAATGTCTCGATATGCCTTAATTCCATTCATAAAACCTTAAGACAGATGCCCCCGCAAATGCAACATAAATGTTCCCGCGGTCCTTAATCCCTCAGAGGGCGTCCATCAAGATCGAAAGACCCGTCATAGTGATAAGTGTCAGGGGCGGGTATAATGTTCCCGGCCTCCCCGCGACCACGTATGATTGTCATTCTGTGTATGAATTAATATAGAAAGAAGCGGCGATGTTTGCAACTCAATTCTGCAGACCGTCAGGGGATGGGCGGGAGGACAATACTGCCCACAAAAACGTTGACAAGCCGAGCCCTGTGGGCTAATCTTAAACGCTCTCCAATCTGATGAGGTGGTTGGTTCTCCATGAAAGGTACGATCAACATTGATCAGGAACGCTGCAAAGGGTGCGAGTTGTGCATTGAATTCTGTCCCGCCAAGGTTATCAGGCTTTCCGACAGGCTCAACGCCAAAGGTTACTTCGTTGCCGCCTTCGATGACGGAAAGGAATGCACCGGGTGCGGTACCTGCGCCGTCATGTGTCCTGAAGTGGCAATAGAGGTGATGAAGAGTTGAAAAAGCTCATGAGCGGTAACGCCGCCCTTGGAGAGGCGGCGGTCCTTTCGGGTTGCACCTGTTATTTCGGATATCCCATCACACCCCAGAACGAATTGACGGAATACATGGCAAAAAGAATGGGCGAGCTGGGAAGGGTTTTCATCCAGTCCGAAAGCGAGATAGCAGCCATCAACATGGTCCTCGGAGCGTCCGTGGCCGGCGCACGGGCGATGACATCATCGAGCAGCCCCGGCATGAGCCTCAAGCAGGAAGGCATATCCTATCTGGCGGCTGACGAGCTGCCCGCGGTTATCGTCGATATGGTCCGCGGCGGTCCCGGCATGGGCAACATTTCGCCGGCCCAATCGGACTACCTTCAGGCGACACGGGGAGGGGGGCATGGCGATTACAAGACGATCGTTCTCGCTCCCGGTTCGGTCCAGGAACTTACGGAGGTGGTTCCCCTCGCCTTCGACCTTGCCGACGAGTACCGCAATCCCGTGGTCATCCTCGGGGATGGCATGCTGGGCCAGATGATGGAGCCCGTCAGTTTCGACAATATCAAGCCTCCAAAGGAATACCCGAAGGACTACACGCTGACGGGAGCGAAGGGACGGCCCTCGCGCATGGTCAGATCTCTTCTTTTCGACACGAAGGAAGAAGAGGAGCATAACTGGAAGCTCGTCAGGAAGTACCAGCGGATGGAGCAGAATGAGGTCCGTTATGAGACGTTCCTGACGGACGACGCCGAGATGATCGTTATCGCATACGGCATCGGGGCCCGGATCGTCAAGGGAGCCATCAAGCGGCTCCGCCAGGAGAACATGAAGGTGGGCATGGTGCGGCCCATCACGGTGTGGCCTTTCCCCTCCGCCATCCTTCAGGAGTTTGCGAAGACGGTCCAGGATTTCTTTGTTTTCGAGATGAGCGCGGGCCAGATGATAGAGGATGTCAGGCTGGCGCTGGCGGGAAAAGGACGGATACATTTTTACGGCAGGCCCGGCGGGATCATCCCGACGCCGGTCGAGCTCTACCGCATCATCGGGCGCCATTATTACGTGGCAGCCAGAAGGAAAGAGCAATGAAAAAGGTATACACGAGACCGAAGACCATGAAGGAAGCCCACTTCCATTACTGTCCCGGTTGCGGCCATGGGATAATCAACCGGCTTCTCATGGAGGTCATAGACGAAATGGGTCTTCGGGAAAGAGCGATATGCGTCGCGCCGGCAGGTTGCGGAATGCTTGTGTACAACTATTTCGACATAGACACGCTCGAATCGGCCCATGGCCGTGGGGCAGCGGTCGCCACCGGCATCAAAAGGGTCCGGCCCGACAACCTTGTCTTTTCCTACCAGGGAGATGGCGACCTTGCGGCCATCGGCACGGCGGAAGGGTTCCACGCGGCAAACCGGGGCGAGCCCATAACAATCATCTTCGTGAACAATGGTGTCTACGGGATGACGGGTGGCCAGATGGCGCCGACGACCCTGACGGAGCAGGTAACGACGACAACGCCCAACGGGAGGAACCCCGTCCTTGCTGGGCACCCGGTGAGGATCTGCGAAGTCTTCTCCATGCTTGACGGGACCGCGTACCTGGAGAGGGTCACCGTCAACAAGCCCGCGGCTGTCATCAGGACAAAGAAGGCGATCAGGAAGGCGTTCCAGTGCCAGCTTGACGGAAAGGGGTTCTCCCTCGTCGAGATCCTTTCCCCCTGTCCGACGAACTGGAAGATGGGGCCCATCGAGGCGTGCCGCTGGATAGACGAGGTGATGACGAAGCAGTTTCCCCTGGGGGTGGTAAAAGAGGTCTCATGACGACAAAGACGATATTCTCTGGTTTCGGCGGGCAGGGTGTTCTCTCCATGGGGTTTACCCTCGCGAACGCGGCGATGCTGGAAGGCAGATATGTC
>MVQQ01000210.1 GCA_002067555.1 Syntrophorhabdus sp. PtaB.Bin184 | reverse complement strand
GTGAAATACGACAGCGCCCACCTCGACAACGCTGCATCGGAGCTCATCGTCCACTCCGGCCACTCCTGCCAGTCCGAACCCCAAACAATAGAAGAGGTCCGCAGGATCCTCCTCCTCCACATCGGAGTCCAATAGAGACGTATACGGGTCGGCGCTTACGCGCCTAACGGGCACACGGGCACACGGGGAAAAGATATCATTATCTCTCCTTATTATTTAGTCTTTTACCCGTTCACTCGTCAGGCGCATGAGCGCCGACTCGTTTGCGCGAAGCGCAGACCCGTGTGCGTCTCCCCCGTTCACCCTTTCTTTATTCTCCTTTTCACCTTTTTCCAGCTTTCGGTGATGAGGAAGCTTTCGTCCATGTTGCCCACCATCGTCACGAACCTCTTGAAGGGTGTGGCGAAGGTGAGGGTGTTTGCCGGGACGCAGGGGCGGGCGGAGACGTCGAACATGCCGATGACCGATCTCGGGCGGCGGGCATTCTTTTCGAGATAGGGGTAGGTGACGATGGTGGAGCAGCCGGCGCCGAAGGGGCAGAAGACACCGTCGGGATCGACACCGTCGTAGTTCGCCAGAGTGAAGAGACCCGACAGGACATCGGGGGTGGCGAAGAAGATGACGACGTCGGGGTCATCCTTGCTTTCGATCTTGTCCCACCGCTTGAAGACAATGTAGCGGGAGGGGGCTCTGAATGGGGGCATCTTCTTCATGACCCTGGCGACGAGTTCGGGGGATTTCTTGTACCTTTCTCCCTCGAGCTCTCCCGGTATTCCACAGGAGAGGAAGTATTCGAAGTTGGGGCGCAGGGTTTCCGTGTAGCCGAGATACTTTTTGCCGCCTCCGCAACCGAAGGAGTCAGCATTGAAGGCCAGCGACCGCCCCCGTGCCGCCCTCGTGATATCGGCGAGGACACATCGATGCTCCTCCAGGCTTTTCGGCCCTTTCACGATGGTAGCACCGGCCTCGTCATCACTGTAAAAACAGACCACCGGCAGCGGCGCCTGAGGAAAGTGCTTGTCCCACAGCCTGATGAATCTCTCCTTGAATTGCATGTCCATGAATGACCTCCTTTTAGGACGTATAAGGGTCTGCGCTTCGCGCAAACGAGTCGGCGCTCATGCGCCTGACGGGCATACGGGCTATGTGGGGGAAAGATATCTTTATCCCTCCTTATTCTTTGTCTTTTACCCGTTCACTCGTTAGGCGCGTGAGCGCCGACCCGTGTGCCCGTCCGCATGTTTTCGAATTGATTCTACCACGTTTCTTCCGGCATCCAAACTCCTTCTTGACAACGATGACGCACTTATCTAATATGTCACATACCTGTTCATCAAGCAGAATTTTTCACTCGAGAAAGACCCGGTCAGCGGCGAGAGTAAACTGCAAATGAGAAGATACGTGTTCTGTGTACTGACGGCAACTCTATTATTGGTCGGGAGCGGCCTTCCTGCCCAGGAGGCGCCCGTCAGGCCGGGTGAGCCCCTCAACCTGGAGAAGGCGATAGACATCGGCCTCAAGATGAACCCTGCCATCGCGGGCTACCAGTATACGATGAAGGCGCGCGAGGCCCAGCTCGGGCAGGCGCGGGCAGGCTATTTTCCGAAGGTCGATGGCTCGGCGGGGTTCACGCGCAACTTCGAGGTGAACAACACCCGGGACCCTTATTACAGCGCCCTTCTTGACCAGTACAACCAGAATGTCGCCAACGTGAGCCTCAAGCAGATGCTCTTCGATTTCTGGAGAACGCCGACGGGCGTGAACATCGGCAGGCTCAACGTTGAATCGTCCCGCCGCGACATCGACAACAGCATGAACACAGTTGCCAACACGGTGAAGTCCTCCTACTACGGGGTCCTGAAGGCGAAACGTTCGAGGAACGTCAACCTGGAGGTCGTCGAGCAGTACGCGAAGCATTACCGGGTAGCCGTCGTCTTTTTCGACGCGGGCAAGAAACCGAAGTACGATGTCACGAAGGCAGAACTCGATCTTTCCAACGCAAAACTGAATCTCATCAGCGCCGAGAACGATCTCAAGGTTGCCTGGGTGAACCTGAACAACGCCATGGGCATAGACGGCGACGCGGAATATGCCATCCACGACAGCCTTGACTTCGACAGGTACGAGATCGCTCTGGAGGATGCCCTGAAGGCGGCCCATGAGATGCGGCCCGACCTCAAGTCGCTCGAGGCCCAGAGGGAGTCTGCCGAAAAGGCCGTGGCCCGGGCAAAGCAGGAATACTACCCGCAGATCAATGGTAACGCGCAGTACAACTTTGCCGGCAGTCAGTACCCTCTCGGACAGGGCTGGTATGCCGGGGTCGCCCTGTCGGTAAACCTTTTTGACGGTTTGTCGACGACGAACAAGGTTGCCGAGGCGCAGGCGAACAAGCAGTCCATTGATGCGAAGATCAGTTCCATGAAGCTCCAGATCATGCTCGATGTGAAGCAGGCATGGCTGGCGCTCATCAAGGCACGGCAGACGATAGAGACGACGAACGTTCAGATACGGCAGGCCACGGAGAACCTGGAGATCGCGAACCTGCGCTATGACGCCGGACTCGCGACCCCTCTCGAGGTCACCGACGCCACGGTGACGTACAGCCAGGCCAGGCTGGCCAACATAAACGCCCTCTTCGATTACAAGGTTGCCAGGGCCAACATGGAAAAGGCCATGGGGAGCAGATGATGGACGCAGGGAAGGGAAAGGCAATTATCGGCAGGCTCGGGGAGATGTCCCGCAAGAAGAAGCTCATGGTGGCGGGCGTTGTCCTCGTTTGCGTGGTCGTTGTCGTGCATTTCGCGACGAGAAAGAAGCCGGCGCCGCCGCCGGAGCGGGTTGCCGTGACAGCCGTGAAGGCCGTCGCGAAGGACATGCCGGTGGAGCTGAGGGAAATAGGGACCATCGAAGGCTATCGCAGCGTTCCCATCTACGCGCAGATAACGGGGCAGCTGGTTAAGATCCATTTCAAAGAAGGGCAGGACGTCAAAAAGGGCCAGCCTCTTTTCACGATCGATCCCAACCAGTACCAGGCAAAGGTGCGGCAGGCCGAGGCGCAGCTTGCGCGGGACGAGGCGCAGATGAAATTCGCCCGGGACGAGGCGAAGAGGTATAAGTACCTTTACGAAAAAGGCGCGGTCGCCCTTTCCGACTACGAGAACAAGCAGTCCGTCGCCGACGCGCAGGAGTCGCTCGTCGTCGCTGACAGGGCCTCCTTGCAGGATGCCCGGCTCAACCTGGCCCACTGTTTCATATCCGCTCCCTTCGACGGGCGCATGGGCGCTTATGCCGTCTTCGAGGGGAGAATGATAAAGGACGTGGACACACAACTGGCGACCATCAACCAGATCGCTCCTGTCTACGCCTCCTTCTCCATAGCCGAGAAGGATCTCCCGTCTGTCAGGAAGTATTCCTCGGCTCAGAAGCTCAAGGCGAGGGCGCTTCCCGCCGGGTACGCGGGGGAGCCGCCGGAAGGCGAGCTCACCTTCATGGACAACACCGTGAACACCCAGACGGGGATGATACTCCTCAAGGCGACATTTCCGAACTGCGACAGGTTCCTCTGGCCGGGACAGTTCGTCAATGTTGTTCTCACTTTGACCGTGGAAAAGGATGTCGTCGTTGTGCCCGAGAGGGCGGTGCAGCTCAGCCAGGCAGGGAAGTACGCCTTCATCGTCAAGTCGGACAATACCGTTGAATACCGGGTTGTCACAACCGACAGGACAGTGCAGGGTCTCACGGTGGTGAGAAAGGGGATAAATGCCGGCGAGACGGTCGTTACCGATGGTCACTTCAAGCTGAGGAACGGCTTCCCCGTTTCTGTGCGCGATTCACTCGCATCGGGACAACGGGGTAACGGCAAAAGCCCGGAAGCCGCTCCGGCAAAACCCGCGCCTCAGAAGACAGGCACCGGAGCACTCCCGCCGGAAGCTTCCGCAGGAACGAAAAAGTGAACATCTCAGCCATATGGATCAAGCGGCCCATCATGACCATACTGGTCATGTTCGGCATTCTCTTTTTCGGTATCAACAGCTACGTGGATCTTCCCATCAATAATCTCCCGGCCGTGGATTTCCCGACAATAATGGTTTCGGCAAGTCTCCCCGGGGCAAGCCCCGAGACCATGGCCTCGAACGTGGCAAAGCCGCTGGAGAAACAGTTCTCGACCATACAGGGTCTGTCTTCCATGTCTTCCCAGAGCTACACGGGGTCGACGAGCATAATCCTTCAATTCACACTGGACCGCAATATAGACGCATGCGCCCAGGATGTGAACTCCAAGATAGCGGCCGCCCAGGGAGATCTTCCGACCAACCTGCCGAGTCCCCCCACGTACGAGAAGGTCAACCCCTCCGACCAGCCCATCCTCTATTTCGCCCTTGTTTCGGAGACGATGCCTCTCACCCAGCTCAACGATTACGCGGAAAACTACCTTGCCCAGAATTTCAGCATGGTCAACGGCGTCTCCCAGGTCATCACCTATGGCCAGAAATTTGCGGCGCGCATCCAGGTGAATCCCAAGCTCCTGGCGAAGCAGGGCATCGGCATCGACGACGTGGAGCGGGCTGTCAAGACGGCAAACGTCAACCTTCCGGGTGGAACCATCGACGGGAGTTTCCAGGCCTTCACGATCGATTCCAACGGACAGCTGATGATCGGAGAGGCATACAGGGATGTCATCATAACCTATAAAGACGGTACGCCGGTTCGTGTGAAGGACATTGGAGATGCGATAAGCGGCGTTGAGAAGGACAAGCAGATGGCCGCCTGGTACTCGACGCGTGAGAAGACACAGCGCGCCATCGTCCTTGCCGTCAAGAAGCAGCCGGGGTCGAACACGGTCCTTGTCGCGGAGGGCGTCAAGGAACTTGTCCCCCGCCTCAAGTCAATGGTGCCCGAATCGGTGGAATGGCACCTCCTCTACGACGCCTCCGATTATATCGAAGAATCTATCCAGGACGTGCAGTTCACCCTCATTCTGACCATCATCATCGTCCTTTTCGTTGTCTTTGTTTTCCTGCGGTCCTTCAGGTCGACTCTCATACCGAACGTGGCCGTGCCGCTGTCCATCATCGGCACCTTCGCCGTCATGAGCATTCTCAATTTCAGCCTCAACAACCTTTCCATGATGGCGCTCGTTCTGTGCGTCGGACTTGTCGTCGACGACGCCATAGTCGTCCTCGAGAACATCGTGCGCCGCATGGAGATGGGGGAGAACGCCACGGACGCATCCTTCAGGGGGTCTCAGGAGATAGGGTTTACCATTATGTCCATGACCCTCTCTCTCGTTGTTGTCTTCATCCCCATCCTCTTCATGCCGGGCATCATCGGCAAGCTGTTCCACGAGTTCGCGGTCTGTATCGCGGCGGCGATCCTGATCTCCGGTTTTATCTCCGTCACCCTGACACCCATGATGTGCAGCCGTGTTCTCAAGGGTTTTCACGAGAAGAAGGAGGGCAGGTTCTACGCCGTAACCGAGAAGGGGTTTCAGACGATGGTAGGTTTCTACGGCCGCACCCTCCGGTGGGTGCTCACGCACCGCAGGGTCGCCCTCGCCGTCACTGTCCTTGTCCTCGTCTTTTCAGGTTTTCTCTTCATGAAGATCCCCAAGGGGTTTCTCCCCACCCAGGACCAGAACTTCATGATGGCCTGGGTCCAGGCCGCCGACAAGATATCCTATGACGACATGATAAGGCACCAGAGCGAACTCAACGAGCTTGTCAAGGCGGAACCCGATGTGAAGGATTTTATCTCCGTTGCCAGCATGAATTCCTACAACAACGGTATTGTGTTCGTGATGTTGAAGAGCATGAAGGACCGCAAGCGCTCCGTTGACCAGATAGTGGCCGACCTGAGGCCGAAGCTCAACAGCGTGCCGGGTCTGCTCGTCTTCCCCCAGAACCCGCCTCCCATCCAGATAGGAGCGGGAAATGCCCTGGCCGAGTACCAATTCACCCTCCAGGGTTCGGACCTGACGGAGCTTTACAAGTACGCAGGGACATTCGAAGAGAAGATGGGCAAGCTCCCGGGCCTGGCGGACGTCAACTCCGATGTCAAGTTGAACATGCCGAAACTCTTCATCAATGTGGACCGCGACAAGGCATCGGCACTGGGCCTCAGTCTCGACCAGATCCAGAACGCCTTCTTCTCGGCCTACGCGTCCCGGAAGGTGTCAACCATCTACGGGAAGCTCAACCAGTATGCCGTCATCCTCGAGGTCCAGCCGCAATTCAAATCGGATCCCGACGCGCTTTCCTATCTCTATGTCAAGTCGACGGCGAACAAGCTCGTGCCGATAGGCACCATATCGACCATCGAGCAGACGGTGGGTCCCGTGAACGTCAATCATACGGGCCAGCTCAACTCGGCCACCATCGCCTTCAATCTCATCCCGGGACACTCCGTGGGCGAGGCGGTGGATGCCACGCACAGGATGGCGAAGGATGTGAATCTGCCGCAGTCCATCGTTACCGGGTTCCAGGGGTCGGCGCAGGAATTCCAGAGGTCCTTTTCGGGCATGGGTTTCCTCCTTTTCGTCACGGTGCTGGTCATCTACATGGTCCTCGGCATACTGTACGAAAGCTTCATCCATCCCGTTACCATCCTGACGGCCCTGCCGCTCGCAGCATGCGGCGCCCTGCTGACCCTGTGGGTTTTTGGTATGGAACTCGATATGTACGGTATGGTAGGTATAGTAATGCTCATCGGCATCGCAAAGAAGAATGGCATCATGATGGTCGACTTTGCCCTCGAGGAGGAGCGCACCAAAGGACTCAATTCCGAGGAATCGATCTACCAGGCATGCCTCATACGGTTCCGCCCCATCATGATGACGACGATGGCGGCCCTTTTCGGCACCCTGCCCATCGCGCTCGGGATCGGAGCGGGAGGCGATGCGCGCCAGCCCATGGGTGTCGCCGTGGTGGGGGGTCTCTTTCTCTCCCAGATCATGACGCTCTACATAACGCCCGTCTTCTATGTTTATTTTGACGAGCTCAACCGCTGGCTCGGAAAGCGGTCCGGCAGGAAAGAAAAAACGGTATAAAGGAGTCTCTCATGTCCCAGGTCTACAAAGGTGTCCAGTTCATTCCCGGTCAGGACGAGTTTATCCCCGATTCCCACGTCTACGTCATAGGGGATCCGGCCTCCGGCGACCTCTCCATAGTGGATGCGGGGCTGACGGGAAAGGGAGGCTACAAGGCGGCTTCCATCGCGAAGCTCGGGATCAGACCCGAGGATGTCAAAAGGGTCATCATGACCCACACGCATCTCGATCATATCGGTTGCCTCGCGGAACTTCAGAAGGTATTTCCCGGCGTCGAACTGTGGGTTCACGAACTGGAGGCCGATCTCCTGGAAAAAGGGGACGACCGGGCCGTATACGGCATGGACATGTTCAAGGGGATGTGCCAGATGCAGTTCGGCCTCGCGCCCGATGCCTTCACGTTCAAGGTCGACCGCAAGCTCGAAGGCGGTGAGGTGCTGGAGATAGGCAACATGGTATGGGAGGTGATACACATACCCGGCCATTCCATGGGAGGCATCGCCCTCTACGAGCCCGTCGCGAAGATCCTTATCCCCGGGGACGTGGTCTATGCCGACTACGCCATCGGCCGTTTCGACCTTTTCGGCGCGAATCCGGCCCAGCTCAAGGATTCGCTGGACAGATTGTCAAAACTCGATGTCGACCTCCTCCTGCCCGGTCACAACCAGATCGTGAAGGGCGTCCCCGCCGACTACATACGAAAGACCACAAAGATGTGGGAACCATATCTTGTCTAAGAGCGGACGGGCAAACGGGTCGGCGCTCACGCGCCTAACGAGTGAACGGGGGAGACGCACACGGGTCTGCGCTTCGCGCAAACGGGTCGGCGCTCACGCGCCTAACGAGTGAACGGGTAAAAGACTAAAGAATAAGGAGAGATGGTGATATCTTTTCCCCGTATGCCCGTATGCCCGTTAGGCGCCCAGGCGCCGACTCGTAGGCGTCTTTTCACGTTTTGTTGTCGTAGACGTTCACCTTGATCCTGCCGTCCTCTTCGTAGAAGACGGCGCTCTGGTATTCCGTTGTGCAATCGAACATAAGTGTGCCTATCTTTATCCTGACGTTGGGGTAGCAGGTGCCCCGCACTTTGACGGTTGGTTGAGCGGCCTTCGCCATCGTCGACTCGATCATCTCTATCCGGCCCCTGTGCTCCTGCAATTGGTGGTCGAGCTCGTCCGCAGTCGCAAGAAGCCGACCGTAGAGGTTTTCCTTTTCCTCGGTAAGGGAACCGGTGCGGCTTAGCTCTTCCAGGGTGGAGATGTGCTTTCCGATTTCCTCCAAGGTGTATTCGGTTTTCCGGGCACTTTCTTTTACCTCCTTGAGGAGAGCGACCGTTTTCGGCTCGAATCCCACCGCTACCTGTGTCCTTCCCGCGATCGGGGATCCCAGAGTATTTATGGCCGCGAGGTTCTGCGCGGAAAGCTTGCTGCCGATGACGCGTCCCGTGCCCAGAACGACATCGATGGAATCGCCCGCGGAGAGCTCGGAGTTAAGGGCGTCGCCGACGACTATGTTCCGTCCCGCCTCCACGTGGCAGTTCTCGACGAAGAGCGCCGAGAAATCCCTGCCTGCTTTTATAATGCCTTTGTCAGCACCCAGCACTCCACCCTTGATGGAGATGTCCATACCGGCCTCGAGAAAACAGTCCTCGACGACCCCGTTTATCTCGATGCTTTCCGTCGCCTTGATGGAGAAGCCGGATACGACGCTGCCGTCTATCTTCACACTCCCCTTGAAGTCGACGTTGCCGACGGAGTAGTTGATGTCCCCCTTGATGCTGTAGACGGGCTCGACAAAGACGGACCTTCCCTTCAGGAAGGGCTGTCCGGCAATGGCGGCGGTGACCTCCATGCCGTCGGGAGAAATGGTGGTGTTTCTCCCGGCGGTTAAGGCGATATCCCTGCCGGGTTTCGCCGGTATTTCCTTGCCCGTGACCGTCATCCCCGGCTTGCCCCGAGTGGCCGGTATTTTTCTTGCCAGCACGTCGCCCTGGGCCGCGGCGTAGATGAGCTTGAGCTCCCTGAAATCCACCCTGTTGTTTTCCAGTTCTTTGGGATGCATGGTCAACTGCAGAGGGAACAGGCAATCGACGGCGGCGTCCGTCCCGTGAACGGGCTCCGTGGCCCTGGCGATCACGACGGGTTTGTCACAGGTCTTTTCAGAGAGGGCAAGGACCACCCGGTCGAGATCGACCCCCGAGACGATCCCCATTTCGTTGAGCTTAAGCTGCACGTCCACCATGGTGGTTTCCCTGCCGTCGAACCCTTCTTTCAGGACCAGCGTGGCGAAACGCTGTGCGGTGTCTACCTTGATCTCGAATTTCGGGTCCTTTGCAAAGGCCGCACGAAAGGGCTGCCCTGTGGTCTTCTTCGCGAGTTCCTTCGCGATGGTCCCTTCGTCGATCCAGTAGGGCAGGTTGCGGTCCCTGAGGCAGTTTAGGATCTGTTCCAGCGAAGGATATTCCGCCGTATCGTGAATGGTCACGAAGGCACAACCCTCTTCCTCTTTCACTTCGATGGTGAAAGGGTCCGGCCCGTTGCTGTCCACGTCGTTGTGTTCGCGCATTGATGTCATGATTGCTACTCCCCCTGTATTGTTTTCATCGGAAGACGGGAAATATTCTTAAGGATATTAAACTGTTGCCGAGACGGTCCGCCCGGTGTCGCCGGTAATAGGGAAAGAAGCGGATTCCTTCCTGGCCGCCGGTGACGCGCGACGTTCCGTCTAGCCATTTTCCCGGTTCGGCCGGCCTCGGGAGAGAATGCGCTTCGTGCCGCGCCCCGGCGGACAGGGGATTTTTGTGTTGACTCCCGGCTCTCTATCAATCATCATAATAACTGATCATGACGGACCCGAAAAGACGAGACTATTCAGGCAGGAAGGTGTGGGCCAGGGCGCTTTTGTTCCTTGTTCTCGTTCTCGCGATGTCAGCGGTGGCGCAGGGCCAGCCTGCATTGAAGAAGATCACCTTCATTCCGCAATGGAGCCCGCAGGCCCAGTTCGCCGGTTACTATGCCGCCTACGAGAAGGGCATTTACGCCAGGCATGGCCTCAATGTGAAGATACTTCGGGGAGGGGCGCACAGGCCGTCATCGGAGCTTCTCGAAAAGGGCGAGGCCGACGTCGCCACGATCTGGCTTTCCACAGCCCTCCAGAAACGTTCCGGCGGTGTGAGGCTTGTGAATGCAGCGCAGGTGGTCCAGCGGTCATCGCTTATGCTCGTAGCGAAGAAATCGCGGGGCATCAGAAGGCCGGAGGACCTTGAGGGGAAGAAGGTAGGTTTATGGGGTGACGATTTCCGCATACAGCCGACGGCATTTTTCAAGAAATACGGGGTGACGGTCAAGGTTGTCCCCCAATCGTACTCGGTGAACCTCTTTCTTCGCGACGGCGTCGATGCAGCCTCGGCCATGTGGTACAACGAGTATCACACGATGCTCAACGCCGGGATCAACGCCGACGAGCTGACATCCTTTTTTTACAGCGATTACGGCCTGAACTTTCCCGAGGACGGGATCTACGTCATGGAGGAGACGTTGAAGAAGGACCCGAAGGCGGTATGCGCCTTTGTGAATGCGTCTCTCGAGGGCTGGCGCTGGGCTTTCGATCATCCGGAAGAGGCCATCGATATCATCCTCAAATACATGGTCGAGGCAAACGTGCCGGCCAACAAGGTGCACCAGCGATGGATGCTCGAAAGGATGAAGGACGTGATCATTCCCTCCGGCAGTGACCGGGCGGCGATGGGCGTCCTCAAGAAGGAAGATTACGAGAGGGTGGGGAAAGAGCTGAAGGAGGGCGGTCTTATCGCGGATGTGCCCGGCATGGACGCCTTCGCTTTCACCTGCGCGGGATATGTTCAAAAATAAGGGTATCGCCTTCAAACTGGTCCTTTTCTTCACGTTAAGCAGCGCCGCCATCTTTGCCGCCATATTCAGCTACAACTATCTTGTCTCCCGCAGGATGATCCAGAAGGGTATCGAAGACAACTCGGCGAACCTCATCACCACCACGACGAGCAGGATCGAGGTCCTTCTGACATCCACCCAGAAGGTACCCCAGAACACCGCGTATCTTCTCGAGAACACGAACTACGACGAGGCCGAACTCTTCAAGGTCATCTATGCCATCGTGGAGAAGAACCCGGAGATATACGGCGCGGCGGTCGCCTTCGAACCCTACGCTCTCGACAGGTTCTACGATTACTTCCACTGGGATTGGTACCAGATCCCCCGGGAGCTTGAACAGCCGCAATGGACGGAGCCCTATTTCGGCGAGGGCGGGGGCGTCCTCATGTCCTCCTATGCCGTTCCTTTCTACAGGGTTGTGGACGGAACGCGAAGGCTGACCGGCGTGGTCGTCGTGGACATTTCCCTGGAAGAGCTCAGGAAGATCGTTTCCTCCATCAGGATCCTGAGATCGGGCTACGGGTTCTTGATATCAAAGAACGGGACGTTCGTTACCCACCCCATCAAAGAACACATCATGAACGAAACGATCTTCTCCATCGCGGAGGAGCGGAAGGATCCAATGCTGCGCGAGACGGGACGGAGGATGATACGGGGAGAGACGGGTTATTCCACAGGCTCTGTGAAGAGCGCCGTGACGGGGAAGACCTGCATCATGACCTATGTGCCCATCAAGTCGAACGGGTGGTCTCTGGGTGTTCTATTTCCTCACGATGAGCTCATGGCGGACATCACCAACCTCAACCACGTGGTCCTGGCGCTGGGGGTCACGGGCCTCGTGCTTCTCGCCCTGGCGGTGGTGTTCATCGCACGGTCCATAACGAAACCGTTGACGGAGATGGCCGACATAGCGGGGAGGATAGGTACGGGAGACCTCGAGGCTCAGGTTCCCATGGTGCGGACGAAGGACGAAGTGGGAAAGCTCGCGTCCGCCCTCGACTGTATGAAGACGTCGCTCAAGGACTACATCCGGGAGATCACGGACACGACTGCCGCGCGCCAGCGCATGGAGAGCGAGCTCAAGATAGCCAGGAACATCCAGATGGGGATCCTTCCGAAGGAGTTTCCGCCCTTTCCTGACAGGAAGGATTTCGATATCCATGCTCTTACCATACCGGCCCGCGAGGTGGGCGGGGATTTCTACGACTTCTTCCTCATAGACAGGGACCACCTCTGCATCGTGATAGGCGACGCCTCGGGCAAGGGGATACCGGCAGCCATCTTCATGGCGTTCACGAAAACCCTTATAAAGGCGAAGGCTTCGGTCAGTATCCAGACAGGCATGCTCATGGAGGAGGTCAATGACGAACTGAGCAAGGGGAATCCCGCGGACATGTTTATCACCGTATTCTGCGCCATCCTGAACACGGCAACGGGCGAGCTCCGGTATACGAACGGCGGCCACAATCCCCCCGTCATCATTCGCCGTACCGGCGATCTGAACTATCTCGACGGTCCCGGGGAGCTCGTTGTTGGGATCATGGAAGGGACGCAATACACGACAAGGACCCTTGTGCTCAACCCGGGCGACGGATTGTTCCTGTACACTGACGGTGTGACGGAAGCCATGAATGCTGCTGGCGAGATATTCTCCACGGATCGCCTGAAGGATGTACTCGCCACGTGTGCCGATGGGGACGTTTCGGGGATCACCGCCTGTGTCGGGGGAGCCATCAACGATTTCTGCAAGGATGCGTCGCAATACGACGATATCACCATGATGGCCGTGAGATATGAGGGGACGGGCAGTGAGAACGGGTGATGGGTAATAGGTAATGGGTGATGGGTGGAAACCGACTCTTCCTATCACCTCTGTTCTGTTTCTTTGTGATGTTTGTCATTGTTGATTTAGTTCTTTGTGACTACAATGTTTAAAATAATCTTGCAATTTATTCGCAAGAAGTTAAAATAATGCATCTAATTCATCGGGAGAGAGGATGCGCGTCTATTTCTGGGGCACTCGAGGGTCTTTGCCTGCGTCCATAACAGCCGAGACCGTTCGTGCCAAGATCGTAAGGGCCATCAAGTCGGCTGAGTCGCGGACGTTCAGAAGTGACAGCGAGATAGAGGATTTCATTCGTGACGAGCTTCCCTTCACGGTGGGGAGGACCTACGGAAGCAACACGCCCTGCGTGGAGATCAAGAACGGCGATGAGTACATGATATGTGACGCGGGAACGGGTCTGAGGGACCTCGGCAACCATCATATGAAGCTCATCGAGCAGGGCCTGCAACGCAGGAGCGGCTCCGTCTTCAATATCTTCGTCTCCCATTTTCACTGGGACCACATCCAGGGGTTCCCCTTCTTCACGCCTGCCTACATCCCCGGAAACAAGGTGAGGATATACGGTTTTCACAAGAACCTGAAAGGCTTCTTCGAGAAACAGCAGAACCAGCCATATTTCCCTGTTCCCCTTGCGAGCATGAGTGCCGACATACAGTTCATCGTTCTCAAGCCGGGCAGAGAATACGAAATAAGCGGTTTCAAGATCTCCGGCATAGAGCAGAAGCATCCGGGAACCTCGTACGGGTTCCGGTTCCAGAAGGATGGACGGACCGTGGTGTATTCCACTGACGCCGAACACAAGACAAGCTATGACAGCACCGCCAGGGAGGAGAACTACCCTTTTCTGGATTTCTTCAGGGAAGCCGACCTCCTCATCTTCGATGCCCAGTATGACTGGAATGAGGCGGTTCTTTCAAAGGATGACTGGGGTCATTCCAGTTACGTCGCGGCCGTCGAACTCGCCGTCAAGGCAAAGGTGAAGCATCTGTGTCTTTTTCACAACGAACCCACCTACAGCGACGAACGTCTCGACGTCCTTCTCGAGGATACGAGAAACTATCTCAAGATCTACAACGATCACCAACCTCACCCCATGAAGATCGACCTGGCGTATGACGGGTATGAGATAGAAGTGTAAGAAGACGGTTTCAGGTCAAAAACAAAAACAAGACATTCCAACCCCAATCGATCTCCGTCGGCCTTGATCTGCCTGGTATCGATCGTTGATGATCGATCACTGTTTTTTCATTTTTATGGTGAGAATATTCTTTCCTGCTTCGCGGTTGTAGGTAACGCCGTCGGTCATTTCTTTTATGAAGAATATGCCGAGACCTCCGACAGGGCGGTCGTCGATGCCGGCCCTGGTATCGGGTGTGTCCCTTTCCAGGGGATCGAAAGGGGGACCGCTGTCGATGATGGTAATGTAAAATGCACCGCTGCCGTCGGTACCGCATGTCGCTGTGATGACGCTGTCGGGGGATGAGGAGGAGTACTTGACGATATTGACGATGGCCTCTTCCACTGCCAGTTCCATGGCGCCGAGCTTGCGCTCGCCGAAGCCTGCCTCCTTCGCGCACCCCGTGATGCGTGCCGAGAAGGCCGGCAGGGACTCAAGCACTGCCGGGAGTTCCATGCTTAAGAGGGTGTGGATGTTCTCCGCCATTCTCACATGCTGCCGAGCGCTTCCGCTTCCGAGGGAAAGATCTTGAAAATGGATTTGAAGCCGGATATCTGGAAGACCTCTTCGACAGGCCCCTGAAGCCCGGTGAAGAGTATCTCCCCCGTGAGGGCCTTGAGCTTCTTGGCCGACGAGAGGATGCTCCTCAGTCCCGCGCTGCTGATATAGCCCGCCGCGATCAGTTCATCGAGGCTCTTCTCGAAGTCCGGCGCGGTGATGGCGTCGATCCTTCCCGAAACTGCTACGATGGACACATCCTTTTCCTTCCGTTTGGCAATTTCCATAAGATCCCTCACAACTTTTTAACCTGAATTCTATACGATGACCCGTGAAAAAACAATGATTCTTTCCGGAAATTCCGGGTGGAGAGGAAAGTCGAAAGATGTTCATTTTGGGGTGGGTGAAGGGTCTCGAACCCTCAGCCCCCAGGACCACAGCCTGATGCTCTAACCGTTGAGCTACACCCACCGTTGAGAATAATTAGTTAGCACAATTTGAGTGCCAAGTCAATGAGAGGGAAGGGAAAAGAAGGGAAGGGAAAAGACAATAACCAATCATGGTTTCCCCTTTGGTTGGTGTTAATGTGGTGAATTGGTTATTTTCTGGTTATTGAGATTTGGTTACTGGTCATTTTTCTGCCTGGTCATTTGCTTCTTCATCCGTTTCCGGCACCACCCTTTGCATGCACAGGCTTGTCCTGCGGTAGAGGCCGGTGAAGAAGAAGGCGGAGAGAAGGAGCGCGTAGTAGGTGAGGACGGAAGAGATGAGAAAACCTATGAGGTAGGGGATGTGCATGAAAAGGAGGGCCACGTACACGGCGGCGATGGTTGCCGCGTAACCTATTATGTATTCCACGAGGACCTCTTTTATGCCCCGCAGGATGTCCTCGAATTCCAGGGCCTCCCTGAAATCGGTGCGCTCCGCGAAGATCGTGAAGGCAAAGGGCAGAAAGAAGGAGCATATGGGAAAGATGACAAACACCGCCGCCTTGATCATAAGGTGGCCGAAGAAGGCGGTGAAGGTGTTGAGTGTTGTCAGGAAGAATCCGCTGGAGAACATGAAGAAGGGTATGGCGTTGTAAAGGATGAAGACGAACAGGAGTTTGACCCCTTCCAGCCAGGCCTCATATTTTTCCTGCCACGTGGCGATTCCCATCCCCCCGACCAGGATGAGCCGCGACGTGCGGGACAGAAACCCGATGGAAAAGAAGTTGAGCACGGGGATGAAGAGGGCGAGGCCTCCCACTATCCACCGTGCCATGTAGCGCGAGTTTATGGTGAAACGGATGAAGGGGATAATGTCCATCTATTGCTTGCCTTTGGACATGAAATCAAGCAGGCCTTCGGCGGTATAGCCCGTCATGCCGCCATCCATCACGATGGTCTCGCCGTTGATGTACCGGGCGTTATCGGATGCGAGGAACAGTATCGTTGAGACCAGTTCTTCCACGGTGCCCATCCTTCCCATTGGTGTTCTGCCCGAAAGATAATTGACGAATACCTCTTTCCTGATAAGCCCTTCGTTCATGCCGCCCTTGATGAAACCCGGGGCGACGGCACAGAGGGTGACGCCGTGCCGCGACCACTCGAACGCCAGTTCCCGGGTCATCAGCATGAGCCCCGATTTTGCTATGGCATAGGGAAGGAAACCCTTTTCTCCGAAGAGGGCGACCTGCGAGGCTATGCTGAGGATCCGCCCCGAGCCCTGCTGTACCATCCTCTTTCCGAAGGCCTGCGTCGCATAGAATGTCCCCTTGAGGTTGACGTCAATGACTCTGTCGAAGTCGTCCTTCTTTATCTTCTCCGAAGGTACAAGGGGATTGACTATGCCGGCGTTGTTGATGAGTATGTCCACCCTTCCCAGCGTTTCATAGACCTTCGATGCCATCCCTTCCACGGCAGCCTGGTCGGCGATATCCACGTCGAAGGCAAGCACCTGCTGACCTTTCAGTTCCTCGGCGAAGCTGTCCACGGCCTCCTTGCTGCGGCTGTTCACCGCCACCGACGCCCCCTCCGCCAGGAAGGCCTGCGCCATTGCTTTTCCGAGCCCTTTTGTTCCCCCGGTGATGAAAACGACCTTGCTTTCAAATCTCATAATGTCCCTCCGTACAGATTCTTAACGCGTTCATCGAAAAGCCCGACAAGGCCCTCGCTGTCTTTCATGTCAATGCCGAGGGCTTCTTGCCATACGTCGGCCCTCTCCATGCAGAGGTAGATGAAAAGGTTTGGGTCTATGTCTTTCAGAAGCCGGTAGAGCATCCTGTATATCCTGATGCGCTCCGTCTTGATGTAGCGGTATTTTCCGTCCTCTCCCCGGATAAATTCTCCCGAAAGCAGATACCGTCTTCTCCTTTGCAAAAGGAGGTCGTACAGGGCCGGAGGGAAACGCAAGGTGCCGAGACTGATCCAGAGTATGCGTGCGGGGTCGAGCATCCGTCCGATGTCCGCAATGAGATACCGGTAGTCCCGTTCGAAGCCGTCATAGATAACGATGGGGTCGAAGTGAAGACCCACGAAGCAGCCACTATCCTGGGCCAGCCGGGCCGCCTTGAGGCGTTTATGGATGGGGCTTGTCCGTGTCTCCTCGGCATCGATGAACCTCTGGGGGGAAACAGAGAATGAGATGACGGTATAGGGGTTGAGATGGGGGAGAAGATGCCTGAAATCGGCCCATTTCGACTTCAGTTCCAGGATGGCCTTCTGCTTGTGCCCGAAATAATCCACGAGAAACCGGTTCAGGTTGTAGCGCCGGTCGATGGCCAGGCTGTCGGAGAGCTCTCCCGTGCCGAAACGGAGGATGTGATCGGTCCTTTCATCTATCATTTTATCGAGTTCGGCGATTATACCTTCAGGCTTGCAGGAGACCCGTATGGTATCGTCCCTGAGGTAGGCCTTCAGTATGCAGTAGGAACACGAAAGGACACAACCCTCCACGAGATCGATGGTTTGATACCCGCAACAGATATGGTGTTTTGTGCCCGGACACTTTCTGACGACGCTCCCGGGCGTCTCAACGAATTCTACCTTTTGTAAGCTCAAAAATTCTCCTGATGTGACCCGCCGCGACCAATTCCGAGATCTTGCCGAGGGCGGCCTCAACGTCGTCTTCGCTGCCTGTTTTCACTATGATATCAATATACTCCTTTTCGAAGAAAGGGTCTACCCTAATGTCCAGGCCGGGTGGAAGGGCCATGGCATTCCTGATCTCCTTCAATTTCTTCGCGAGGGACGACAGGATGGGGTGGGTCTTCCTCTTGAGGTATGCTCTCAGCATATCGGGGTTTTCCATGACGGGGATGTCCCTGCCGGTGAGCGTTCCCTTGCGGATCCTTATAAGCTCAAGCATCTCGAGGACCTCACGGAGGGTGCTTTCCGTCACGCGCAGACCCGTGAGTGCCGCAAGTATCCTGCGCCGCTCCTTCTCTTCAAATCTCAGGAGGGATTCAACGTTCCTGAGGGAAAGGTTCTTTCGGAAGACGAAGTCCTTCAATCGGGCATCGAGGGATGCGACTCTCAGGAAGATGGAGAGCACCTTCTCGTGGGGACTGAGGCCCAGGTGTGCCATGAGTTCGAAGATCTCCTCCCGGGAGAACCCGAAACGGTCCATCGCCTCGACGACGGCAGCCTTTTCAATGATATTGAAGCCGCGCGCCAGGTTGTCATGAATGGCCCTTAGAAGGGCGGTTTTCTCATCGAGATCGACGATGATGGCGGGAACCTCTCTTAAGTGAAGCTCCCTGGCACAGCGGAGCCGGCGCCATCCCGCAACGGGGATGCAGGGTGTCCGGTCAAGGAGGATGACGGGCTGAACGATCCCGACAGTGGCGATCGACCACCTGAGGTCCTCGTCACCTGGCGGATAGGACAGGGAGAACCGCCTGTCCTTGAGGTCTATCCTGGCAAGGGGGACGTTCGTCATCGTTCGAAATAGATGAAGAGCCACTTGATTACCGTGTAGAGGATGATGATCCCGATGAGGAGCACCCCCGTCATGACGAACCAGTGGGGTATGAAGGTTGTCTTGTGGTTTTGACCGAGGGATATGTGCTCCTTGTGTATTCTGGCGAGGGTCGGGCTCCTGTCGGCGAAGAAATGAAAGACCGTGACGAAGAGCGGTGTGGCGAAGAGCAAGGCAAAGGCGGCGAATATCCACACACTCTTCACGTCACCGTTTCTGGCGCTGGCGAGAAGGACGTAGAGGCAGAAGAGAGTGATCAATGTGGAAACGACGACCACGATCCACTGGGACGTTCTTCTGTAGGGCATAACACCTTCCTTTTTGGGATGCCATTCATTGTATAAAAGTATTTCAAGGCTGTCAATGATGGGGTATACTAGAACCCGTCGTTCACAGACCTGCCTCGTGCGGGTCACCGGCCATCAAGGAGGTTCACAAATGAAAAGATCCCTCGGTGCGCGGACCGTCCTCTTGCCGGCCCCGGTCCTTGTCGTCGGCACCTATGATAAAGAAGGTCGTCCCAATGTCATGACAGTGGCTTGGGGAGGCACCTGCTGTTCCAATCCCCCCTGCGTCGACATAGCCTTGAGAAAGGCGACCTACACTTACCAGAGCATACTCGACCGCAGGGCTTTCACCGTCCACGTGACCCCGGAAAGGTACCTTACCGAGGCCGATTACTTCGGGATAGTCTCCGGCAGGGATGTGGACAAGTTTGCCGCCACGGGTCTCACGGCGGAGAGAAGTGAAACCGTGGATGCCCCCTACATCAAGGAGTTTCCCTTTTTCATGGAGTGTGCCCTTCGCGAGGTCATCGAATTGGGACTCCACACGCAGTTCATAGGCGAGATAGTGGATGTCAAGATGGATGAGGATATGCTGGACGACACGGGACTTCCCGACGTGGGCAGGATAAGACCCACGGTGATGGTGCCCGAGATACGCAACTACTACGGATTCGGCGAAAAACTGGGGAATGTCTTTGTCATGGGCAGGAAATTGCGCGTGAGGTAGAAGGAATGGGGCCCGACCGTTGGGGTCAACCGACGGGTTCGAAAACGCCTGTTTCCAGGGAATCCCTGATCCCCCTGATCCGCGTGTCCCTCGCCAGCGCTTGCAGGAGACGGTCCTTCTCGGCTTCGTTCCTGACCACCCCTGTCACGGAAAGTGTTCCTTCCGCTCCCGCCTGAAATGTCACCTTGCCGAAAGAGTGTCCCATGCCCAGGTGAAAGAGGAGGATCTCGGCGCGCTTCTCCAGAAGACGGTCACCGAGGACGCCTTCGGCTTTATTCGCTGAGGCGGGGGTGAAATGCCTCCGCGCGTATGCCGCCAGTATCCCGACGGCTTCTTCCAGCGAGACATAGCTTGAATTGACCACTGCATGGTAATAGGATGGATCCCCGGGGTCGGTGTCGAAATAACGGGCTATGAAGTCGCGTTTGCCCTCGTCCATCCTCTCGACAAGGTCGAAGGCGTCGTCATAGGGAATGCTCTTCACCCGGGCAATGGCCCTGACACGTTCCTCCATGAGACGAACAACGCGAATGTTGATGGCGTTCCCAATACCGGTAAGGACGATCCCGGCACCCATGCCCGCCATCACCGCGTTGTCCCGAAGGGCGTGATCCAGGATGTTGGCTATGAAGGAGACCTTGTAGAAATTGGCGTCCGCCATGAGGTCCTGCGTCGTCACGTGAAGTCCCGGCGCAGTCACTTCGTCGATGCCGAAGGAACACGTGTGCCTGTCGCTGTCGAGGCATTCGTCGTTTATGAGGGCCCTGTCAATGTATGAATAGCCGAGTTCCTTTGCCAGTTCCCGTGCGAAGGTCGTCCCACCCGAGCCGTGGGTTCTTGATATCGTTATGATACCCATCGTTATCCGCAAGAATTTTAAAATATAAGGGCGCTTTTATACAAGCAGAATCTCTCCGGGTCTGGCCGGTGCGGAAAGAACACGTGTAACCCATTAATTGATTTGCGAATATGGGTATAATCTGTTATAAGATTAACCTATTTGGAGAGGGCCGGGCGGCTTCAAGGGGGTTTTTTGCTTTGACAGCCCGGGTGGCGGCAACGAAATGGCCTGACACGACCCATGTCACAACTGACGGTGCGTACGGTATTATGAGAGTCGAGGAATTTGATTATGATCTGCCGAGAGATATGATCGCCCAGCACCCGTCCGCCGAGAGGGAGGCGTCGCGCCTGCTTGTCTGTGACAGGGAGAAAGGGGCGATGGAGCACAGGCGCTTCTCGGATATTGCCGATTATCTGCGGCAAGGCGATGTTCTTGTCATCAACGACAGCAAGGTGTTCCCGGCACGGCTCAAGGCACAGAAGAGAACGGGCGGGATGCTCGATGTGCTCCTCGTGAGGCCTGTGGAAGGCGGTACCTGGGAATGTCTGGTGCGGGGGATGCGGCGCACGGGGGAAGCCACCCCCGTCACCGTGGGAGGGCATGGCGCCTTCCTCGCGCGCGGAGATGATTCCTGGACGATATCCTTCGCATCCCGCGAGGAAGGCGACGAGGTTATAAGGACCCTGGGAAGGATGCCGCTTCCGCCCTATATCAAGCGCAACGGAGAGGACGGCACCGCCGATTACGAACGCTACCAGACGGTGTACGCTGAAAAGACAGGGTCCATAGCGGCGCCGACGGCCGGTTTTCATTTCTCCGGGGAGCTTCTCGGGCGTGTTGCGGCCAAAGGGGTGGAGATCGTGAGGATCACGCTCCACGTGGGCATCGGGACGTTTTCGCTCATTCATGCCGGTTCCGTTGAAGATCACCGGATGCACGGTGAGCGCTATGAGATCGACGAGATGTCGAAGGATCGTATCCGGTCGGCACGGCAGGAGGGTCGCCGCGTGGTCGCCTGTGGTACAAGTTCGGTGAGGACGCTGGAAACGGTGTTCGGCATGAACGGCAACGGCACGCTCTCCGGCGAGACGGAGCTCTTCATCTATCCGGGCTACCGTTTTCGCTGCGTCGATGCGCTGATCACCAATTTTCACCTTCCCCGTTCGACGCCTCTCATGCTCGTTGCCGCCTTCATGGGTGCCGGACCCCTGAGGAAGGCCTATGCCGAGGCGATACAGGGGGGTTACCGGTTCTACAGCTACGGGGACGCGATGTTCATATCATGACGATGATAGAGATAGACCATACAGACGGGGCGGCACGTTCGGGGAGGCTCATCACGGGTCACGGGACGATAGAAACGCCTGTTTTCATGCCCGTGGGCACCCAGGGCGTCGTGAAGGCGATGACCCATCGGCAGCTCAAAGAACTGGGCGTGACGATGATCCTGTCCAATGCCTACCACCTCTACCTGCGCCCCGGTGATGAGCTCATCGGAAGGATGGGAGGTCTCCACAACTTTTCCGGGTGGGACGGTGCCATCCTCACCGACAGCGGAGGATACCAGATATTCAGCCTCGGGGTCCTCAGGGAGATCAAGGATGACGGCGTCCTTTTTCAGTCACACATCGACGGTTCCCGCCATTTCCTGACACCCGAGAAGATCGTGCGCGTCCAGGAGAACATAGGCGCCGACATAGCAATGTGCCTCGACGAATGCGTTTCCTATCCCTCCACCTTCGAATATACCAGCGAATCCGTTGAGTTGACGACGCGGTGGGCGCGGCGGTGCCTCGCGGCCCGGTCAGGGGAGGGGACGCAAAAGCTCTTCGGGATCATCCAGGGCGGTTTCTATCCCGACCTCAGGCTGCGTTCCGCCGGGGACATTCTTTCACTCGACTTCGACGGTTTTGCCATCGGGGGCCTCAGTGTCGGCGAACCGAAGAGCCTGATGTGGGACATGGTGGACACGGTTGTCGGCCTCATGCCTGCCGGAAAACCCCGCTACATGATGGGTATCGGCCTTCCCGAAGACCTTATGGAGGGTGTGAGGAGGGGCATAGACATGTTCGACTGCATCATCCCCACGCGTTTTGCCCGCAACGGCAGCCTCTTCACGTGGGACGGCAGGATCAATATCAAGAACGCCCGTTTCACCGGGGACGAGAGGCCCATCCAGGAAGGCTGCACCTGCTATACCTGCAGGACCTATTCCAGGGCCTATCTGAGACACCTCACGGTCTCGCACGAGCTGACAAGTTTCTACCTGAACACCATACACAATGTCCATTTCTACATGGAGCTTATGAAGAAGATCCGGAGCGCGGTCAGCACCGGCACGTTCGACGCTTTTTATCACGATTTCAAGAGACGATACGAAGGAGGTGAATCAGATGACAGGTATAGCGTATGCAATGGGTAGCAATCCCGCCGGCGGGGCCGGGCAGGGGGGCAGTTCGTACATGTCGCTCATCTTTATCGCGGCGGTGTTCGCCATCTTTTACTTCATTCTCATCCGTCCGCAGCAGAAAAGGGCGAAACAGCACAAGGACTTCCTGGAGAACCTGAAGAAGGGAGATAAAGTTATCACATCAGGTGGTTTATATGGTACAATA
>MVQQ01000209.1 GCA_002067555.1 Syntrophorhabdus sp. PtaB.Bin184 | reverse complement strand
AGGGATGCCATCTTCATCAAGGACAGGAACCGCCGGTACATCGTCGCCAACAGGACCATGTCGGAGCTTTTCGGCATTCCCATGGAGAAGATACTGGGCGCCACCGACCGCGACCTGTTCCCCGACGAAGCCGCCGACCACATAGAAGAGATGGATAACCGCGTGCTCAAGGGAGAGACGGTCGAGGAGGAGATGGCCCGGCCCGTGACCGCCGCCGTCTATTATGTCTTGCACACCATCAAGGTCCCCTTGAGGAACGAGCAGGGAGAGATAACGGGCCTGTGCGGCATTGCCCGCGACGTCACCGAGCGCAAGCACCTGGAGTCTCAGCTCCTGCAATCGCAGAAGATGGAGGCGGTGGGGACCCTCGCGGGAGGCGTGGCGCACGACTTCAACAACCTCCTGAGCGCCATCATGGGCTACGCGAGCCTCCTCCAGATGAAGATGGACAAGGACAACCCGTTGTACGGCTATGCCTCGCAGATACTCGTGTCCTCAGAAAAGGTCGCCAATCTCACCCAGAGCCTCCTTGCCTTCTCGAGGAAGCAGGTCATCAACCTCAAACCCGTGGTGATAAACGATACCGTGGAGAAGCTGCACCGCCTCCTCGAGCGGCTCATACCGGAGGACGTGGAGTTCAGGATACGGAAGACGTCGGAACGCCTCGTCGTCATGGCGGACCCGGGACAACTCGACCAGGTGGTCATGAACCTCGTCACGAACGCCCGCGACGCCATGCCCCGGGGAGGGAAACTGACGATCACCGTGGACAGGGCCACAGTGGGCAACGAGTTCATCGCAACGCACGGATACGGCAAGGCGGGAGAATACGCGCTCATAGCCATTTCCGACACGGGCATCGGCATGGACAGCAAGGTGATGGAGAAAATATTCGAGCCCTTCTTCACCACGAAGGGCGTGGGGCGCGGCACGGGCCTCGGGCTCGCCATCGTCTACGGCATCATCAAGCAGCACAACGGCTACATAGATGTCACGAGCCGACCCGGAGAGGGAAGCGTCTTCTGCGTGTACCTTCCCCTGGTGTGGCTGGAGCCGGCGGACGAGCAAAGGTCTGCCGTCATCACCGGCGGCACGGAGACCATCCTCATCGCCGAGGACAATACCGATCTCTGCGAGCTCTCCGTCAAGGTCCTCGAGGACCACGGCTATACCGTCCTCGCCGCAAAGGACGGCGCCATGGCCGTCGAGGCCTTCCGGCACCACAGGGACGAGATCTCCCTCGTCATCCTCGACGTCGTCATGCCCAGGATGAACGGCAAGGAGGCCTGCGAGGCCATACGTCTCATCGACCCTTCCATGAGGGTCATATTCACGAGCGGCTACACGGACGACATCATCCAGCAAAAAGGGATGAGCGGCGAAGAGTACGATTTCCTCGGCAAACCCATAACCCCCGCAACCCTCCTCAGAAAGATACGGGAAGTGCTGGACAGGAAATAAAAACAGTCTCAGGTCCCAGGTCTCAAGCCCCAGGTTAAAGACAGAGACGGGAGAGTCACAGGGTATGCCGCCGCAAAACGAGCTGTGCTATCTCTTTTTTCTTTTGGCCTGAAACTTGAGACGTGCGACCTGGGACTGTCCTCACGCCTTTTTCATCTTGTGCTTGATGAATTCGATGACGCCGGGCATCACGGAGAGGATGATGATGGCGAAGATGACGAGAGTGAAGTTGCGCTTCACCATGGGGATGTTGCCGAAGAAGAAACCGGCATAGGCGAAGGCCCCTATCCAGAGAACGCCGCCAATGACGTTGTAGCTTATGAACCTGCCGTAGGTCATGCTGCCGATGCCGGCGACGAAGGGGGCGAAGGTCCGTATGATGGGCACGAAGCGGGCTATTATGATCGTCTTGCCGCCGTACTTTTCGTAGAACTCATGGGTCCTGTCGAGGTATTTCCTGTTGAGGAAGCGCACGTTCTCGTTGTGAAACACCTTCGGTCCCGCGTAGTTCCCTATCCAGTAATTGGCGGTGTCGCCCAGCACGGCCGCTATCGAGAGGAGGACGAAGAGCCAGAGTATGCTGAAATCACCGCGGGCCGCAAAGGTCCCGGCGGCAAAGAGAAGGGAGTCTCCCGGAAGCAGCGGGGCGACGACAAGACCGGTCTCGCAGAATATGATGACAAAGAGGATGAGGTAGGTCCACGTGCCGTAGCTCCGTATGAGCTCGCTTAAGTGAATGTCTATGTGGATGATGAAATCGAGTACCATCTTGACGAATTCGAACACGCTGCACATCCCTCCTCAATCGGTTTGGCCGGGAAAATTCCCTGTATACTACACTCTTGTCCCCTCTTGAGTCAATGAATTGATGGAACGGCCATCTTCTTGTGGTTGCGGGAGCGCTGTCTTATACTATCTACACGTCGCGCCGAGGAACAAGGAGAGAGGGATGCCCGAAAAGATAGAACTGCCCATCACCGGCATGAACTGCGCCGCCTGCGCGGCCCGCATCGAGAAGATGCTCAACAGGATGGACAGCGTTGCGGAGGCACGCGTCAATTTTCCCCTCAAGAAGGCGGTCATCCTTCCAAAGACAAGCCTCGAGCTGAAGGATGTCGTCTCCCTCATCCGCGATATCGGGTACGACGTGGACATGGAGGCAGACGTCACGGTCCGGGCGCGGAAGGAAGAGACGGAGCTGAAGAGGGATTTCACCTGGGCGGTATCGCTCACCATCCCCATCATGGTCTTCTCCATGTGGATGGTCCTGCCCTTCAACAACTTCATCCTCCTCGCGCTCACCATACCCGTCCAGTTCTATTTCGGTCTGCGCTTCCACACGTCGGCCCTCATCAACCTCAAGCACTTCACCGCCGACATGAACACCCTCATATCCGTGGGTACGTCGGCGGCATTCTTCTACAGCGCCTTCGTCACCTTCTTCCCCCACGTGGTGAGCGCCGCCGGCGTGTCGACGATGACCTATTTCGACTCCAGCGCCATGATCGTCTCTCTCATCCTCCTCGGCAGGTATTTCGAATCAAAGGCCAAGACGCGGACCTACACGGCGATCAAACTCCTCTACGAGCTCTCGCCCAGGGAATGCGTGCTCCTCAAGGACGGCATTGAGATGCGGGTCCCCACGGACACCCTGGAGGTCGGCGACACGGTCCTCATACGGCCCGGGGAAAAGGTCCCCATCGACGGAGTCGTTCTGACTGGCAGTACCTACGTCGATGAATCGATGATAACAGGCGAGAGTATGCCCGTGCACAAGAAATCCGACGACGAGGTCATAGGCGGGACCATCAACGGCAAGGGCTCCATCACCATCAGGACCGCGCGGATCGGCTCCGACACGGTCCTCGCCAGGGTCATACGCCTTGTCGAGGAGGCACAGTTCACGAAGGCCCCCGTGCAGCGCCTGGCAGACAGGGTCGCGGGCGTCTTCGTCCCCAGCGTCATAGCCGTCGGCATCTCAGCCTTCCTGGTCTGGTTCTTCTTCGGTCCCGAACCACGGATAACCAACGCCATCCTCTCCTTCGTGAGCGTCCTTATCATCGCCTGTCCCTGCGCGCTGGGACTCGCTACCCCCACGGCCATCATGGTCGCCACCGGAGTCGGAGCGCGAAGAGGGATCCTGATCAAGAGCGCCGAGGCCCTGGAACTCACGAACAAGGCGAGGAACGTCCTTTTCGACAAGACAGGCACCCTGACGGAGGGCGTCATAGTCCTCGCCGACATCATACCGCTCGCGTCCGCCGAAGAGAAGGAGGTCCTCCGCATCGCCTACAACCTGGAGAAGCAATCCGAGCATCCCTTTTCCGAGGCCCTGAGGAAAAAGGCCCAGGAATCGGACATACCTTCCCTTGACGTCACCGATTTCGAGGCTGTGATCGGCAGGGGTATCAAGGGGAAGATCGAGGGAGTCGACTACCGGATGGGCAACAGGACCTTCTACGAAGAAGAGGGGCACATCCTCGACAGCGGGACCCGGGACCTTTACGAGGAGAAGGAACGGTCCGCCGCTTCGCCGGTTCTCCTGTGGAACGACGCAGGGCCCATGGCCATCCTCACCTTCAGCGACAGGGTGAGGGAAGAGGCGGCCGAGGTGGTGCGGAAGCTCAGGGAGATGGACATCGAGCCCGTCATGATCACCGGCGACAGTGAGAACGGGGCAAGGACGATAAGCGGGCACCTCGGCATCGAGCGTTACTTCCACCGCGTCCTTCCCGACGGGAAGGCCGCCATCGTCGAGGACTTCAGGAAGAAGGGCGTAACGGTCATGGTGGGGGACGGCATCAACGACGCCCCCTCCCTTGCCGCGGCCGACATCGGCGTTGCCATGGGGAAGGGTACGGACATCGCCATCGAGTCGGCGGACGTGGTGCTCATGAAGGGCCACCTGTCCCGGCTCGTCAGCCTTATCAGGCTTTCCCGGAAGACAATGCGGGTCATCAAGCAGAACCTTTTCTGGGCATTCATCTACAACATCCTTGGCATACCCGTCGCCTTCGGAGCGCTCTACCCCTTCTTCGGCATAAGGATGGAGCCCGTCTTCGGCGCCATCGCCATGGTCGTAAGCTCCATATCGGTGGTGAGCAATTCGTTGAGACTGAAGTTCTTCAAAGACTAGAAGAAGCTTGAACCGCTTGAATGGCTTGAACCGTTTGAGGGTTAGAAGCCAAAGACAAGGAAGGAACAGGGACTGAAACGATCATTTTGAAAAAGGACGGAGATGAAAGATACGGGATTGCAGTTCATTGTGAGGCCCATCGGGGTTATCCATTCTCCTTTCAGAACGAAGGAGGAGACACCGATACAGGGGAGATTCCGCCCGGACGCTGTGGGTTCCATAGAGATCTACGAGGAATACGGGGAAGGGCTCAAGGATATCGAGGGGTTTTCCCACATATTCCTCATCTACCCCTTTGACAGAGCGGGTCAGGTCGAACTGGTACGGCCTGTTCTTCTCGACGACAAACCACACGGGATATTCGCCTGCCGCTATCCTGCGCGGCCCAACTGCCTGGGACTCACCATCGTGGAGCTGATCGGAAGAAAAGGCAGCACGCTCGAGGTCGCGGGTATAGACGTCCTCGACGGCACACCGCTTGTCGACATCAAGCCCTACGTCGCCCGCTTCGATTGTTTCCCGCACGCGAAGGAGGGATGGTTCAAGGGAAAGGAAGACAGACCCAAGCCCCAGGGAAGGGAATGAACATATCGTTGCTGCCCCTTGAACCGCCCCGGAATCAGAATAAAGGGCACTTACGGGAAAACAGGCGTTTGCCGCTGACCTGACAGGGGTAAATGAACGGGCGACAGGGATACTCTGCGGATCACATGCCGGGCCCCCGACCTCATGAGGCTTCACCCTGTTGTGCTTCCTTTCAAAGCGGGGTATACTATGTCCGGGGTTTGCACGGGGCATGGTAAAGAAAGCGGTATCGGTCAAGATAACCCGTCCGCGTCTGTCGGGGGTGGTCGGGCGTTCGAGGCTTTTTGGCGTCCTCGACGCCGCCATGAAAAAACCCGTCATCTGGTTGTCTTCCCCTGCCGGCTCGGGCAAGACAACCCTTGTTTCAAGCTATCTCGATTCACACGGGTCGCCGTGCATCTGGTACCAGTGCGATGAAGGAGACTCGGACCCGGCGACATTCTTCTATTACATGGGGCTTGCGGCCGGGAATGCGGCACCCCGCCGCAAGGGGCCGTTGCCTCTCCTCACGCCGGAGTACCTCCCGGGCATAAACACCTTCGCCAGGCGGTACTTCGAGGCCCTCTACAACCGCATCGCGGGCCTGCCGGGCGGGCGATCGCCCCGGGCATCAAGAGGCGCCGGCCAGGGTTTTTTCATCGTTCTCGACAACTATCAGGACCTGCCAGCCGACTCCCCCTTTCACGACATCATCGCTGTCGGTCTCAGCACCATCACCGACGGCATTCGTGTCATCATAGTGAGCCGAAGCGATCCGCCGCGGCAGATGGCCCGCCTCAACGCGGGAGGCAGGATCTCCCTTGTCGGCTACGACAAACTGCGCTTCACCTTCACCGAATCGAAAAAGCTCGTCACCGGACATATCCCCGGCCTGGATGACGGGTCTATACGGACGATGCATGAGAACACCGAGGGCTGGGCGGCGGGGATCATCCTGATGCTTGAAAAGACAAGACTTGAAGGCGGAGTGGCCCTGTCGTCCCCTGATATCGGTTACGACAGGGTGTTCGACTATTTTGCGGGAGAAATATTCGACAAGGCCGACAGCGGCGTTCAGGACTTCCTGCTCAAAACCGTCTTTCTTCCCACTCTCAGCGTCCCCCTCGCGGAAAGGCTCACAAAAACGGGGCACGCCGGACAGATACTTTCCATGCTGAACCGCCACAATTATTTCACGGAAAGGCTTTCCGGAGACGGGCAGGGCTATCGGTTTCACCCCCTCTTCAAGGAGTTCCTTCTCAACCGGTCGAAGGTGAGACACACGCCCGACGAGATCGCCGCGATCCGGAAGGAGGCGGCACTGCTCATGGAAGAGCTCGGTCAGACCGAAAACGCCGCGAGACTCTATCTCGACGCCTCGGAGGGACAGTACCTCGCCCGGATGGTCATCCGCCACGCCCGCGAGTTTTTGAGGCAGGGCAGGAACAGGACGGTGGCCGAATGGATAGCGGGTATTCCCGACGAGATGGCCGCGGGCAATCCCTGGCTTCTCTACTGGAAGGCGATGTGCTCCTTCCCTTTCGATGTGCCCTTCGCCAGGGATGTCTTTGAAAAGGCGCTGGCAGCTTTCAAGGCTGCCGATGACGCGGCGGGCCAGTACCTCTGCTGGGCCCGTATCGTGGACACGTACAGCTTTGAGCTCGATGAGTGGAAGCGTTTCGATGACTGCTTCGCGGTCTTCGAGGAGCTCAGGAGAGAGTATCCTTCCTTTCCCACAAAGGAGATCGACCTCGTCGCGTCTTCCCGGATGCTCACAGCCCTTATCCTGAGAAGGACCGACAAGCCCCGGGAGATACTGCGCTCGATAGGGCGCGTTATGGAGCTGATCCAGGCTGACCCGTCACCGGAGGATCACCTGGACACGATATTCTTCATCAGCGTCTACCATCTCTGGAAAGGCGATTACCACAAGAACGCCGTTCTTCTCGATGATGCGCAGGCCCTCGTCCTTCATCAAAAGGCATCCCCTCTGGCCGTCGTCTGCATCAACCTGATGAAGGGCATCCATCACTGGGTCACGGCCGGCTACGGGCCGGCACTGGAGACGCTCTCGGAAGGGCTTCGGGTATCCGGAGAAAGCGGGGTGCACATCTTTGATTCCCTGCTGTGGAGCTTCCGGGCAGCGGCCGAAATGGCCGCCGGAAATCTCGAGAGTGCCGCCGTCTCACTTCAGAACCAGATGAAGACCGCCTTTGCCGTAGGAAGATCGCTCGATATCTTCTTCTATCACATAAATGCGGCATGGCTCGCAGTCCTCCGCAAAGATCCGTCCCTTGCCATTGAGAACCTCCAGGCGGTAACGGCAAAAGTGGACAGGATGGGCAATCCTTATTATCAGGCCCTGTGGCACATCGGCATGGCGCAGGCCCGATTCCTGGCGGGCAACACCGCCGACGCCGGGACCCATGTCAGTATGGCCCACCGGATAGGCGAAAAGATGAAAAGCCAGGTCATCGAGTGGTACAGCCTTCTTGTGGAGGCGTATTTCCTTTTCAGAGAAGGTAGCGACAGAAAAGGGTTGCCGCTCCTTCGCCGTGCCCTTGAACTTGGCAGGAAAAACGGGTACGCTCATCTCGAATTCTATCAACCCGACCTCATGAGCATTCTCTGCGCGAAGGCGCTGGAACACGGGTTAGAGCCGGAATACGTGAAGGGGCTCATCAGGAGGCTTCGCCTCGCACCCCCTGTCGCCTTCGGCAATCCAACCCTCTCGACGGAAGACTGGCCTTACCCGCTCAAGGTCTGCACCCTTGGGCGCTTCGAGATACTCAAGAACGATGAAGCGGTAGTTTTTTCGGGGAAGGTCCGGAAGAAACCCCTGGAGATGCTCAAGGCCGTCATCGCCTTCGGCGGAACCAACGTGTCCGCGGAACGGGTCATGGACGCGCTCTGGCCCGACACGGAAGGCGACCTTGCCCGGAAGTCCTTCGAAGTGACACTGAGCCGTCTGCGCCAGCTCTTCGGCCCGGGAAACCAGATCAGATACAGCGGCGGACAGCTCAGCATCGATCCCCTCTTCTGCCGCGTTGACAGCCTGGTACTGGAAAATGTGCTGGAGAGAATCAGAAGCTCGGGACAACGGGAGGCCGCAGTACTCTGTGAGACGGCCATCGGCCTCTACAGAGGGCCCTTTCTTCCGTCGGACACCGGCCTCGCCTTCACCGCCCACAAAAGGGAGATACTCAAGAACGGCCTTCTCCGTGCCATCGTCACGACGGGCCGTTCTCTCGAAGAGGCCGGCCAATGGGAAAAGGCGCTTGAGCACTACAGGAAAGGAGTGGAAATAGACCAGCTCGCGGAGGTGTTCTACCAGCGCCTAATGGTCTGCCATCACCATCTCGGCAACAACGCCGAGGCCGCAAAGACCTACCGCCGCTGCCGGGAGGTGCTCGGGGAAAACCTCGGCGTAAGGCCTTCCGGCCAGACCGAGATGCTCTACGCATCAATGCTTCAAGAGCAATAGTCTGACCACAGGCCATCGCTTTTTTTGCAATCTGTAGGCAATCTGTGGGTGTCGGCAAGGTATAATCTTTCCGCCATGACCGAGCAGTCAATCCTGGAGAGCTTCATCATCCGCGTCTACCGGATCGACACGAAGGACCCTGAAAGGGTGACGGGGGTCCTCGAGTCCGTCGACGGCTCGGGAGAACCCGAGCCTTTCGTGGGTCTCGACGAGCTTGGTCTCGCGCTCACGCGGCGCGCCGGCAGGCGCGGAAGGAGAAGAAGAGGGACCCCACCCGGTCCATCCTGAGGGTCCCGCCCGGTGGCCCTGGGACGGCGGGGAGAGAAGGCCGACAGAGCGTGGGACAGAGAGAGAAGGATATCCCTCATTTCCATGCTCCCCACGGATGCTCGCTTCAAGGAGAGGGGTATCAAGCTAAGGGGCATCATGAAAAAAACAGGGCCCCTTTTCGACCCGCCCCTCGAGTATCTTGAGATCCCCTTCGAGGGAACGGTGCTTCCGGGATACTTCCGCAAGGCCGCCGCCGGGAAGACCCCCGCGAAGGTGACGGTCCCCGCGCTCATCATTGTCGGGGAGAGCAAGTACAAAAGCGCCGAGGTGCAGCGCCACCAGAAGGTCGCCATGGACGGCTTCACCAACCCGAAGAAGAAGATGGTCATCACCCCATCCGATGAAGGCGCGACGAACCACTGCGTGATGGAGAACCGCAGCATTGTGGGCCAGGTGCTTTTTGACCGGCTCGACGACGTGTTCAACTAGATCGGCCCCGGTAAAGGGACCAAAGCCAATGCCCAGGGAGGGAACTTTGTGATGACAGGACGATTGAAAGTGTTGTTTATCGGGATCCTCATAGCCGGCCTTGCGGGGTGTACGTCCATAGGCCCCGGTTCGGTCACACGCGACCGCTTCGACTACAACGCCTCCCTTGGCGAATCCTGGAAGCGCCAGATCCTTCTCAATATCGTCAAGATGCGCTACGTCGAACCTGTCTCCTTTGTGGATGTGGGACAGATCGTCGCCGCTTACACCCTGGAGACGGGCATCAACCTGGGGGGTTCCGCCACCGTCTCCAACTTTAACACGACTGCCATCGACAGCAGTCTGCAGGGAAAGTACACCGACCGTCCTACCATCACCTACGTGCCGATGGCGGGAAGCTCCTTCGCCGGAACCCTGCTCACTCCCTTTCCTCCGGACAAGATCATGTCCACCGTGCAGTCCGGCATACCGGCGGACATGATCTTCAGAATGGGGGTCGCCGCGATCAATGGCCTTAGGAACATGTCGGCCCCTGTCTCGGGGTTCCGCCCCGCCGACGAGAAATTCCTTCGTGTCGTCACGATCCTGCGCAACCTTCAGCTCTCCAACGCCATCCGGCTAAAGACCACGAACGACAGAGACGGGAAAAAGAAGACGACCGTCTCTTTCTGGTCAAAAGGCGCTCCGCCGGAGATCTCTTCCCAGGTCCGCGAACTGTGCGGCCTTCTCGGGCTTGATCCATCCGTGGGCCAGTACACCCTGGTCGAGGGCATTGAGCCCGATAACAACCGGGAGATAGCGTTGCAGTCCTTCCCGCTCATGCACGTTCTGAGCTTCATGGCGGCCCGGGTCGAGATACCTGAAGAGGATGTGAGGGAAGGAAGGGCGGTCCCCGGTGCCAGAGATGGCAAGGCAGATGCGATCGAAAAGGGCAGGTTCACCGTCAAGTGTTCCGACGCAAAACCCCAGGACGCCTTCGTGTCCGTTGCGTACCGCGGCCGCTGGTTCTGGGTCGACGACCGGGACATCGAATCGAAGCGGGTGATATCCTTTATCATGCTCGTCTTTACCCTCACGGATACGGCAAAGAGCGAACCGCTCCCCACGGTCACGATACCGGCCCAGCAGTAGGAGACATAAGGGTCGACAAGATCTTCAGGTGAAAAGACAGTGCATCCTCACGGCGCAACAATGCCAAGGAGTCTCTTCCGGCCTTCCTCCGTGAGGCCCAGCGAGTCCAGCTCTTCTTCGAGCTGTGCCTTCGTGCCGTAGCGGCCCAGGTATCCGTTGACCCGGGCGGTCGCCGTGGAACCGATGAGATCCTTGAGATCGGGGTAGATGGCAAGGTACTCGGCGGCGATATCGCCGGCCCCCCTGAGATAGTACTTTTGATGGTAGCCCTCGGCGAGGTGGAACCGGGTGAAGGGGATTATTTCCGTGAACACCCTGGCTCCCGCGCGGGCCTCTTCCTGCGCTTTCATACCTTCGGCGATCTCTTTCTGACTGTCGTTGTGATAGAAAACGACGGACCGGTATTGCGTTGACGGTGCCTTCATCCGCGCATCGTTCATCTTCCAGAACATGGCGAGAAGCTCTCTATATGATATGACGGAAGGGTCGAAGTCGATCTCGATCGTCTCCGCATGGCCTCCGAGACTGTGGTAGGTGGGGTTCTCATGCGCGCCGCCGGCATAGCCGACACGCGTTCGTATCACGCCCCTTGTGAGCCCGAACCAGGCATCGGGTCCCCAGAATCACCCGAGGGCAAAGGTCGCCGTCTCGAATCGCGCCGGTTGCTCGCGGTCGATGGG
>MVQQ01000208.1 GCA_002067555.1 Syntrophorhabdus sp. PtaB.Bin184 | reverse complement strand
GGGCGAGTTCCCCGGTGTGCCGCGGGTGGCGCTCACCGCGACGGCCGACGAGACCACGAGACGGGAGATCATCGAGAAACTTCGCCTGGCCGGCGCGAGACGCTTCATCACAAGCTTCGACAGACCCAACATACGCTACAGAGTGGAGATCAAGGAGAAGGAAAAGGACCAGCTTCTCGAGTTCATCAGATCAGAGCACCCCGGGCAGTCGGGCATCGTTTATTGCATGACAAGGAAGAAGACGGAAGAGATCGCTCGATTTCTTCAGGAGAACGGGCTTCCCGCCCTGCCCTACCATGCAGGTCTTGACCGGGACCTGCGCCTCAGGCACCAGAGGGACTTCCTTGAAGGCGACGGCATAATCATGGTGGCAACCATAGCCTTCGGTATGGGCATCAACAAGCCCGATATACGCTTTGTCGCCCACCTCAACCTTCCCCGGACCCTGGAAGGCTATTATCAGGAAACAGGACGTGCCGGACGTGACGGGGAACCGGCGGATGCATGGATGGTCTACAGTCTGGCCGACATCGTCATGCTCCGGCAGATGCTCGACACCTCGCCGGGAGGAGAGGATTTCAAGGCGATCCAGTACCGCAAGATGGAGGCTATGCTCGGCTACTCCGAGACCGCGCGGTGCCGCAGACAGGTGCTCCTCGGGTACTTCGGAGAAACCCTTGAGGACCCCTGCGGCAACTGTGACACATGCCTCGGCAACGTGGAGGTAATGGACGGCACCGTGTTCGCGCAGAAGGCCCTCTCCTGCGCCTACAGGACAGGTCAGATTTTCGGGGTCAATCATCTCGTCGACGTGCTTCTCGGTAAGGATACGGCACGTGTCCGGGCCTTCGGCCACGACAGGGTCTCCACATTCGGCATAGGCAGGGAACTGTCGGCATATGAATGGAGGTCCGTGTACAGACAGCTTGTCGCCGCGGGGCTCATGAGAGCGGACATGGCAAGGAAGGGAGGACTTCGCCTGTCGGGCAGGTGCCACCCCGTGCTGAGAGGAGAAGAGGTCTTCGAACTCCGCAAAGATCCCTCCCCTTCCGCAAGGAAGACGGGCAAAAAGAGCCTCAAAAAGGAAGGAGCAAAGACTGTGAACGTCGATGCGGAGAGCTTCGCCTTTGACCCCGACCTCTGGGAACGTCTTCGCTCACTACGAGGAGAACTCGCCAGGGCGTCCTCGCTCCCCGCGTACACCGTATTCCACGACAGCACCCTCAGGGAAATGGCGACACGCCTGCCGCAAACACTGGAGGAAATGCTCACCATCTCCGGAGTCGGCCAGGCAAAACTGGAAAAGTACGGGAAACTCTTCCTCGAAGAAATGAGGAAACATAAAGAAGAGACGGCTTGAACCGCTTGAACAGCTTGAACCGCTTGAACGGGGAAGGCAAAGGACAATGACACGGCCCGGAGCCCGGGGTGACAACTGGGAGCCGGACCGTGCTCTTTTGTCTTTTTCTTTTAACGTTCAAGCGGTTCAAGCGGTTCAAGCGGTTGCAACAATCTTTTTCGGCTCAAGCGGTTCAAGCCGCCTCTCCCCCACCCCTCTTCTTCCTCATGTACACCCTTCGCGCCAGGATGAGGCAGTATGTGACGAGGAGCAGGGCGAGGATGAAGGCGACGATGGGGAGGACAAGGGATATGAAGGCGACGATGGCGGACGCCAGAAGCTCGAAGCTGGCGACTATGAAATTCCCCAGCCCGGCGGTGAAGATCGTGGACTTCGCACGCAGTGCCACCGTTGCGCCCTGGAGCAGGCCAGCTATCCCGCCCCCGGCTATGATCGATATGGTCCACTTCAACGAGGGCGGCATATCGGTTATGAGCGATGCCGTTGCGATCGTCCCCGCGATGACGCTCACCGGCGAAGCGATGGAATCCATGATATTGTCAAGCCAGGGAATGTAATAGGCAGCGATCTCGAGCGCGGTGGCAAGGCCGAAGGCTATCGTCACCTGGTAACTCCCGATCCACTCGAATCCCGGGGCCAGGCCGACAAGGCCGTATATGGAGGCCAGGTTGAGGGCAAGGAGGGGCAGGAAGATCCTGAACCCGCAGGCCGCGCTGAGGCCGATGCCCGTGAGGACCGCGAACACCGCCTCCACATGTTCCCGCGTCATTTCCATACCTAATTCTCTTCCTTATCGGCCGCCGGGGTCAAGGAGAGAATGCACTTCTGTAGGACTTTTCTTACAAACGAATCAGACATTGTGACATATTCCTCTTCGTCGGGATGCCGACAATTGATGATATGTTGGAGCGCTCACTCTCACGGAAGGACGGCCGGCAGGCTCAGGCATTCCATCATGGTCAAAAGCAGCACAGTCCTGCATCCATACAAGGAGGTTATTATGAAATGGTTTAACAACTGGTCCATCGGAACGAAGGTGATGAGTATATCCCTTTTTACCATCGTCATCATCATGGCCGGGATGATCCTCTATTTCATCCCCATGGTGAAAGACAAGCTGATGGGCGAGAAGAAGGTGGCCTTGAACGATCATACGGAGATCGCTTATACGATCGTCAATTCCTATGAGGCGAAGGTCAAATCCGGAGAACTGAAACTTGAGGATGCGAAACAGCGCGGCATCGCAAACCTCAAGGCCATGCGTTACTCCGACAACGAGTACTTTTTCATCATGGACAGCACCGGCAAGATCGTCATGCATCCTATCAATACCCAGCTCGACGGGAAGGACATGTCAAACGAGAAGGATCCCGAAGGCAAGTACTTCTTCCGCGAGATGGCGCAGGTCGCCAAGGAGAAGGGTCAGGGCTTCGTCTCCTACATGTGGCCCAAGGCAGGCAATTCGAAACCGGTTCCCAAGATCACATTCGTGAAGCTCTTCAAACAGTGGGACTGGGTCATCGGGACCGGCATCTACGTCGACGACGTCGCGGCTGAGACGAACAAGATCCAGTGGCAGGTCATCATAGCGACCGTCGTCTGCGCCATCGTCATCCTCTGCATCGCCTTCTTCGTCTCCCGCAAGGTGAAGAACGCCCTCAATGACGCGGTCCACGTGGCCAACGATCTCTCCGAGGGCAACCTCACCGTCGATGTGGAGATAAAGAGCGAGGACGAGACGGGCAAGCTCCTTCGGGCCATGAAGAACATGGTGGAGAAGCTCCGGGAGGTCGTCGAGGGCGTCAGCTCCGCCTCGGACAACGTGGCGGCGGCAAGCCAGCAGATGAGCTCCGGCTCCCAGCAGGTGTCGGAGGGAGCAACCGTCCAGGCCGCATCGGCGGAAGAGGTCTCCTCCTCCATGGAAGAGATGTCCTCCAACATCAAGCAGAACGCCGACAACGCCCAG
>MVQQ01000207.1 GCA_002067555.1 Syntrophorhabdus sp. PtaB.Bin184 | reverse complement strand
GTGAGGGCCATGGCGAAGGGGAACCTTGCCTTTGAGGTCCCGACGGACAGAAAGGACGAGTTCGGCGACGAGATGAAGGCGGCGAAGGAAATGGTGGAGAGGTGGCGCGAGATACTCGGGAGCCTGAAGTCGGCCGCGGCGAGCATATCATCGGCCGGTGTCCAGCTCAGTGCCAGCGCCGAGCAGATGTCGAAAGGTTCAGGCGAACAGGCCAACTGGTCGTCCCAGGTGGCGGCGGCCTCCGTGGAGATGTCCCAGACGGTCATCGACATAGCGCGGAACACGAACAATATAGCGAACTCGGCGGCGAATACCGTGAAGATAGCGAAGGAAGGCGAAGAGATAGTCAACCAGGCCACGAAGGAAGTGGAGGAGATAGCGCGGACCGTGGGCGATTCCGCCGAATCGATACGCACCCTCGGCGAACGTTCGAACCAGATCGGCGAGATCGTCAACGTCATCGACGACATCGCCGACCAGACGAATCTCCTGGCGCTCAACGCCGCGATTGAGGCCGCCCGGGCCGGCGAGCAGGGCAGGGGCTTCGCGGTCGTGGCCGACGAGGTGCGCAAGCTTGCGGAGCGCACCGCTAACTCGACCTCCGAGATCGGCGGCATGATAAACGCGATCCAAAGCGATGTCGAACGGGCCGTCATGACCATGAACACCGTGGCGAAGAAGGTGGAGACGGGCGTCGATCTTTCCGGAAAGGCGGGCCAGTCGCTGAGAGTCATCGTGACGAGTGTCGATGACCTCCTCGGGATGGTGCAGCAGATCGCTTCGGCAACGGATGAGATGAGCACCACGTCGGAGGAGATCAACAGAGACATTGAGCAGATAGCGGCCGTCTCCCGGGAGACATCGGCGAGCTCGGAACAGACGGCTCAGGCGTCGGGGGAGCTGGCGAAGCTCTCGAACGACCTGGAGGGTATAGTCAGCCGCTTCAGGGTGTGAGAGGCGACCTGTCGTTACCTCTAACACATTGTTTTTATAAGAGAAGGGATTCTATTGCCCGTGGAGTGGTATTGTGAATTTTTTCCTATGTTTGGTTGACAATCGAAAAAGAAAATGTTTAATATAGGAAGCCAATCCATACCGTTCTACAGGTAATTATGGTTATTCATTATTCATCTCAAAGGAGGTCGTAGATGAGTATCAAGAAAGGGTTAAGCACCGCACTATTGTTGTTGATGTTCACTCTCGTCGCTTTGCCGGCGTTCGCCGGTGAGGCGGACATCATCCTGCCCGATCTTTCGACGGTTTCATTTACCCTTTTCGGAAGCGCAGTGAGTGGTGTCAGCATCATGTATTTCGGCATCGTGATATGTTTTGTCGGCTTGATCTTCGCCATCATTCAGGCAAACCAGACCAAAAACATGCCCGCGCACAAGTCGATGCTCGACGTGTCGGCCATTATCTGGGAGACCTGCAAGTCCTACCTGGCTCAGCAGGGCAAGTTCCTCATCATCCTGTGGATACTGATCGCCTGCTGCATGGTCTACTATTTCATGGGTCTTTCCCACGCTCCTTTCGGCAACATGGTCATCATCCTTGTCTGCTCCATACTCGGCATCCTCGGCTCCTACGGTGTTGCCTGGTTCGGCATGAGGATCAACACCTGGGCGAATGCCCGGACGGCTTTCTCATCCCTGAAGGGCAAACCCGTCGACGTCGTGAACATCCCCCTGACCTCGGGAATGAGCGTTGGTCTCCTCCTCGTGAGCGTAGAGCTTTTCTTCATGATCTGCATCCTCGTGTTCCTCCCGAAGGAACTCGTTGGCCCCAGCTTCATCGGTTTCGCCATCGGTGAGTCCCTCGGCGCCAGCGCGCTGAGGATTGCCGGCGGTATCTTCACGAAGATTGCCGACATCGGCAGCGACCTCATGAAGATCGTCTTCCATCTTCCCGAAGACGATCCGAAGAACCCTGGCGTCATCGCCGACTGCACCGGTGACAATGCCGGCGACAGCGTCGGCCCCACCGCGGATGGTTTTGAGACATACGGTGTCACAGGTGTCGCCCTCGTGGCCTTTCTTGCCCTCGCCCTCGCCGGCAACATGGCAATGTCGGGCACGCTGATCATCTGGATATTCGCAATGCGTATTCTCATGATCCTCACCTCTCTCGTTTCCTACTTCATCAACAGGGGCATCACCTCTTCCGTTTACGGCTCCAAGAAAAAGTTCGATTTCGAGCAGCCTCTCACCAACCTGGTGTGGATCACCTCCGCTGTCTCGATCATCGTTACCTTCTGGGCAAGCTACATGCTGCTCGGCGATCTCAATGCACAGTACCCCGGTCTGTGGTGGGCGCTGGCGATCATCATCTCCTGCGGCACCATAGCAGGCGCGTTGATCCCTGAATTCACCAAGGTCTTCACGAGCACGAAGTCACGCCACGTTCAGGAAGTCACCGGCGCGGCCCGCCACGGCGGAGCGTCGCTGGACATCCTCTCCGGTTTTGTTGCCGGTAACTTCTCGGCTTTCTGGGAAGGCCTGACCATTCTCGTCCTCATGTTTATCGCCTACCTCGTTTCACAGCATGCGTCGATCGTCGCCCTCATGCCGGCGAAGTTCGCCTTCGCGGCACCGGTCTTCGCCTTTGGCCTCGTGGCCTTCGGTTTCCTCGGCATGGGCCCCGTGACGATCGCCGTCGACAGCTACGGCCCTGTTTCGGACAATGCCCAGTCGGTCTATGAGCTTTCCAGGATCGAGGCACTTCCGGACATCAAGGCCGACATCAAGAAGACCTTCGGTTTTGAGCCCAATTTCGATGGAGCGAAAGACTATCTTGAAGAGGCGGATGGTGCCGGTAACACGTTTAAAGCCACGGCCAAGCCGGTTCTCATCGGCACGGCCGTCGTCGGTGCCACCACCATGGTCTTCGGCATCATTATTCTCCTGGAGAACATGTTCGGCAATGTTATATCTCACTTGAGCCTCGTCCAGCCGACGATCGTCCTCGGCCTTCTCATGGGCGGCGCCGTGATCTACTGGTTTACCGGCGCGGCGACCCAGGCGGTCACGACCGGTGCATACCGGGCAGTCGTCTTCATCAAGAAGAACATCAACCTCGACAAGGAAGAGGCCTCGATAGAGGACAGCAAGGAAGTTGTGAAGATTTGTACCATGTATGCCCAGAAGGGTATGTGGAACATCTTCATCGTTGTCTTCTTCATGGCTCTGGCACTTTCCTTCTTCAACCCCTATTTCTTCATCGGCTACCTTATCGCCATCGCCTTCTTCGGCCTCTATCAAGCCATCTTCATGGCCAACGCAGGCGGTGCCTGGGACAACGCCAAGAAGATCGTTGAAGTCGACCTCAAGGAAAAGGGAACACCGCTGCACGAAGCGACCGTTGTCGGCGACACCGTCGGCGACCCCTTCAAGGATACCTCTTCCGTCTCCATGAACCCCGTCATCAAATTCACCACTCTCTTCGGCCTCCTTGCCACGGAGATCGCTGTGACAATCCAGTCCCAGACGGTGAAGTACGTGATCGGCGGTATCTTCTTCCTCATCGCAATCATCTTCGTGTACCGTTCATTCTACGGCATGAGGATCGGTGAAGAGAAGCTCGATTAGAAGAAAAGAAAAGAATGGAAAGGCGTCCCTCCGCGGGGCGCCTTTTTTTGTGGGTTGGGGGATAGGACTAATAGGAGAATAGGACGAATAGGAGAATAGGACCAATAGGACGTATGGGACCTATAGGACACCATAGGACGTATGGGACTAATTCGTGGTTTGCGGGTGTGGGGGGTGTCGGGGCCGATCCGTGCTGTCTATTGGCTGCACACCTCGCGATCTTCCGGGAACCCTACCACAACTCCCATAGGTCCTATCCGTCTCCTATCGCTCTTTTCTCAGGATTTGTAAACGGTGAGTGCTGTTTCCGCTTTCGCGAGGGCGCTTCTTTGCCAGTGCGCGCTGCCGGGTCTGCATCTCTTGTGGCGCCAGGTGCCGTTGCCGACGCAGAGACCCTCGTTCTCCTTTATACGCTGGCCGCAGACATAGCAATAGTCCTTTTTCATCTCTTCAAAGAGGGGTTCCGTGTAGTAGAGCGTTTTCTTAGCGGCCACCGGTCGTCCTTTGATTGCAAGAATACCCGAAGAATGGCGCGATTGCAAGGAATATCAAGGTGGATGGGGGGGGGAAGAGGACAATAGGACGAATAGGAGAATAGGTCTTATTCTCCTATTCGTCCTATCCCCCGCTCTCTGGAAGATTTGATTTGACACCCCGCCGCACCGACATTAGGATTATATCCATGTCGGCAAAGAACATCGTGGGCGTTCTTGAAGAGATCGGGACGCTCCTTGAGATCAAGGGGGAAAACCCATTCAAATCGAGGGCTTATTTCAATGCCGCCCGGGCGCTCTCCGGCATCGAGAACCTGGAAGACGTTGTCGCCGAGGGGAAGCTGCGTGAGATCAAGGGGATAGGCGAGGCGATCGCCGCGAAGGTAGCGGAGTACCTTTCGACGGGAACGATTAACTATTACGAGGAGTTGAAGGAAGAGATCCCCGGGTCGCTGCTCGAGCTGACCACGGTGCCGAACCTGGGACCGAAGAAGATAAAGGCGCTTTTCGAAGAGCTGCATATCACGAATGTGGGGGAACTGGAATACGCCTGCCGCGAGAACCGTCTCGTGAACCTTGCCGGTTTCGGCGAGAAGACGCAGGAAAAGATACTCAAGGGCATCGAGTTTATCAAGAAGCACAAGGGTGAGCATCTCTTCGGAGACGTCTATCCCGACGCGGTGACCATCCGCGACAGGCTGAAGGCGCTGGTGCCCGGCGGCCTCGTCGAGGTCTGCGGGAGCATCCGCAGGCGCAAAGAGGTGGTCAAGGACATGGATATCCTCGCCGCGGGGGACGACAGGGAGGCCATATCGCTTGCCTTCACGACCCTTCCCGGCATCGAGGAGATCTACCTGACAGGCGAGACGAAAACCTCCTGCCGGCTCATCTCCGGGGTCGACGCCGACCTGCGCGTCGTGAGCGTCGCCGAGTATCCCTCTGCGCTCATGTATTTCACGGGCAGCAAGGAGCACAACGTGCGTTTGAGGGGTATAGCGAAGAGAAAAGGCCTCAAGCTCAATGAATACGGGCTGTTTGACGGTGACCGGCCCCTTGCTGTTGGGTCCGAAGAGGATGTGTACCGGGAGTTGGGGCTTGCCTATATCCCGCCGGAGCTGCGCGAGGACATGGGAGAGATCGAAGCCGCCGGTTCGGGGGGGCTGCCTCACCTGGTGGGCGAGTCCGATATCAGGGGTGTCTTTCACATCCACACCACCTTCAGCGACGGGTCCGAGTCCCTGGAAAGGATGGTGGAGGCGGCAAAAAGGCTGGGATTCGCCTACATCGGGATATCGGATCACAGCAAGAGCGCCTACTACGCGGGCGGCCTCAAGAAGGAGGACCTCGAGAGACAGTGGGAACTCATCGACGGTCTCAACGAAGGGCTTGAGGGTTTCCGTGTCTTCAAGGGCATCGAAAGCGACATCCTGCCCGACGGCAGTCTCGACTACGATGAGGATATCCTCAAGCGCTTCGATTTCGTCATCGCCTCCATCCATTCCAGTTTCAAGCTCAAAGGCGATGAACAGGTCGCGCGCGTGATCCGGGCGATGGATAACCCGCACATGACCATGCTCGGCCACCCCACGGGCAGGCTGCTCCTGTCCCGGGAAGGCTACGACATAGACATGAAAACGGTGATCGACGAGGCGGCGAAACGCGGCGTTATCATCGAGCTCAACGCAAGCCCCTACCGGTTCGATATCGACTGGCGGCACCTGCCCTACACGAAGATGAGGGGTGTCATGATCTCCATCAACCCCGACGCCCACAGCAGCGCCGGCCTCGCCGAGGTCTTCTACGGCGTCGGCATCGCCAGAAAGGGCTGGCAGGAGTCGAAAGACATCCTGAACACCCGCACCGCGGAAGAAGTGGAGGAGGTCTTTCAACGCCGAAGGCATTGAAAGACCGTTGGAACCGTTGGAACCGTTGGAACCGTTGGAACGGGACAGAGGGATAAGGGATCCTGCCGCGAGTTTTCTTGAGGTTTTTTGACGGTTCTAACGGCCCTAACGGCTCTAACGGTGCCAACGCTTCTTTTCCCTTGGACACTCCCCGCCCCAAAATGGTATAAATGATACATCCTTATTGTTCTTCATCCTGTGTCATGAAAAAAGATGTCGACTCCATTCTGAACAAACTCCAGGAAATGCACGGGGAGCCCCGGGTGGAGCTTTCCTATGCGAACCCGCTGGAGCTCACCGTCGCGACGGTCCTGTCGGCGCAGTGCACCGACGAGCGGGTCAACATGGTGACGAAGGACCTTTTCAGGAAATATACGAAGGTGGAGGACTACCTCAATGTGCCTGAGTCCGAGCTTGAAGAGGACATACGGCCCACGGGTTTCTACCGGAACAAGGCAAAGAGCATAAAGAGCATCGCCGGGGAGCTCCTCGAGAGATTCGGGGGGACGGTTCCCGACGATATCGACACCTTCGCGACGGTGAAGGGGATAGGCAGAAAATCGGCCAACATGATAGTGGGCCTGGCATACAGCAAACCGGGTGTCATCGTGGACACGCACGTGGCGCGCGTTTCGGTAAGGCTGGGACTTACGGCGAACAGGGATCCCGGGAAGATCGAGGTGGACCTGAAAAGGGTGGTGCCCATGCCTTGGTGGATGGCATTTTCCCTCCTCGCCATACTCCACGGGAGGTACCTGTGCAAGGCCAGGAAACCCGACTGCCCCCGTTGTTCCCTGCGCGAAGATTGTGATCACTACTCCATGGGAGGAGGATAAAGATGTTTGATGCAGACAAACTGACGGACAAGCAGATCGAGGACCTGAAGGCGCTCTCGTTGGTCGCGAAGGGCGATATCCTGACCATGACCCGCCTCGCCGGCACGGGCCACCCCGGTGGTTCCATGTCGTCCCTCGACCTGTATCTTACTGTTTTTTCATGTGCCGACCTCACGGGGCCCGACGCCGACCGGATCGTGATAAGCCATGGCCACACGTCCCCGGGGGCGTACGCGAGCATCGCCCGCCTGGGCCACATGCCCATCGAGGAGGTGGTGGCGTTCTTCAGGAAGGCGGGCAGCCCCTTCGAGGGCCACGTGGTCAAGGGTCTGCCTTTCATAAGGTGGTCGACGGGCAATCTCGGCCAGGGCCTGTCCGTGGGCGTGGGTTTCGCCATCGCCGCCAGGATGCGCGGCAGTTCGTCCCACACATACGTTTTCATGGGGGACGGAGAACAGCAGAAGGGACAGATCTCCGAGGCGCGCCGCCTGGCCGTCAAGTACGGTCTTACGGACATAACCGTGCTCGTGGATTACAACAAGCTCCAGATCAGCGGCAGCATCGACCTCGTCATGCCCCAGAACATCGTCGAGAACTACCTCGCCGACGGATGGGACATCATCGAGATAAACGGTCATGACCACCAGGAGATATACCACGCCCTGAAGAAGGCGCGCGAAGTTGACAACCCGGTATGCATCATAGCCAACACGGTCATGGGCAATGGTGTCCCCTTCATGGAGAACAAGGAAAAGTACCATGGCAGCCCCGTCAGCGAGGCGGAGTACAAGGAGGCCATGGCCGTCTTGGGGCTCGAGGACAAGCTCGACTATTACCGGGAAGTGAGGAAAGGGAAATGGACGTTCGAGCTCTCCCGGGAGGAGCAGGACCTCGGGATCGATGCCGGTTCGCCATTCACATACCAGGAATCGGACAAGATCGACAACCGCAGCGCCTTCGGGAAGGCCTTGAAGGACATAGGCGACAGGAACATCCCAGAGGGCCGGCCGGTCAGCGTCTTCGACTGTGACCTGGCAAGCTCCGTCAAGACGGCCGACTTCGCGAAGGCCTATCCCGATCACTTTTTCCAGGGAGGCATCCAGGAGCACAATACGGCCACCGTCGCGGGGGCCCTCTCCACGGCGGGAGTGCTCACCTTCTTCGCCGATTTCGGCGTTTTCGGAATAGACGAGACATACAACCAGCAGCGCATAAACGATATCAACGCCACCAACCTGAAGACGGCGATCACCCACGTGGGTCTCGATGTGGGGCCCGACGGCAAGACGCACCAGTGCATCGACTACATCGGCCTTGCGCGAAGCCTCTACCGCGCGAAGACGATCGTTCCCTGCGACGCGAACCAGACGGACAGGGTCGTCCGCTACGCGGCGACGGCGCAGGGCAATTACTTCATCGGCATGGGCCGCAACCGGTGGCCGGTGATGTACAGGAAGGAAGGTGAACCCTGCTTTGGGGGCGACTACGTCTTCGAATACGGAAAGATGGACCTCATGGCGGACGGGACGGATGGCGCCATCATCACCTACGGAGGGCTTGTCTCGAAGGCCTTGAGTGTCAGAGAGAAGCTCGCCGGGAAGGGAAAGTCCTTCGCCGTGGTGAACATGCCCTGCGTGGACGAGGTCGACGAGGCCATGATGACAAAGCTCGCCGCCCTGCCCCTGGTCGTCACCTACGAGGACCACAACGTCAGGACGGGCATCGTTCCCGTGATAACCGCCTCCCTCTTGAAGCTCGGCTTCACGGGGGCATTCCTCTCCTTCGGCGCCACCTCCTACGGCGCATCGGGCGAAACGGACGAGGTCCTGGCGAGCCAGGGACTGGAC
>MVQQ01000206.1 GCA_002067555.1 Syntrophorhabdus sp. PtaB.Bin184 | reverse complement strand
GAAGACAAATCTCAGGAGAAAGGTACCCGTCCGGCTTGTCGTCCTCTTGCCCGTGGAATACAGGCTTCGTTAGGGGCGATCCCGTGGCGCTTGCCGCGACGTGACGGACTTACGTGAAACTATGAAGACCATTGAAGATAATCAGTTAATACTCCTTATCTGGCGCGGCAGGAAGTACCTCAAGCGGATAGCCGCTGACCAGTCGTTCCACGGCAAGGGCGGGATGCTCCGCTACGGCGACCTCATCGGCAAGCCTTACGGCATCCGCATCGGCGACTACGATATCTTTGAACCGACCATTGAGGACATCGTCATGCTCGGCCTCAAGAGGGAGACGCAGATAGTCTTCCCCAAGGAAAGCTTCTTCATTGCCTTCCGCCTGAGCCTGAGGAAAGGTTCCCGCGTCCTCGAGGTGGGGACAGGCAGCGGCGCCAACACCTACATCATGTCCCACGCGGTGGGGCCCGAAGGCCTCGTCGTCTCCTTCGAGCAGGAGGAGAGGCATTTCAGGAACGCGAAGCGCAACATCGAGCGCTTCGGCGAATGGGGGAACGTGGAGCTTCACAACGAGGAGTTCACCGGCTGTCCCGGCGGCGATTTCGACGCCGCCTTCATCGATGTGAGAGAGCCCTGGATGGTCCTGGAAAAAGTGAGGGATGCCGTGAAAGGGAGCGCCCCCATAGGCATGATAGTGCCCACGGCAAACCAGATATCGGACGCCCTGAAGGCACTGGAAGAGGGCTTCGGCGACACGGAGGTCCTCGAGATCCTCATCAGGAAATACAAGACGGTAGCCGAACGCGTCCGCCCCACAGACCGCATGATAGCGCATACGGGGTATCTGATTTTCACCAGAAAACTAGAAACGGCTTGAGCCGCTTGAACAGCTTGAACGCTAGAAAATGAAAGAAGCAGACACTATCCGGCCCACCGATGACACCCAGGAGTCGGCCCGTACCCATTCTCTCCCGTCTCTCGCCTTTAACGTTCAAGCGGTTCAAGCGGTTCAAGCCATCTTCACAGTATGACGAATTTCTTCACGTACTCCACGATCTCCTGGGGGTCGTCGCATATCTTGAAGATGTCGAGGTCTTCCTTGAGGATCCTGCCGTGGGTGAGCATCTGGTCCTTCATCCAGTCTATGAGTCCCTTCCAGTAGCATGAATCGTAGAGGATGACGGGGAAGGGGCGCATCTTCTTCGTCTGAATGAGGGTGATGGCCTCGAAGAACTCGTCGAGGGTGCCGAAGCCGCCGGGCATGACGATGTAGGCCATGGCGTACTTGAGGAACATCACCTTGCGGACGAAGAAGTACCGGTAGCTCAGGCGGACATTCGCGTAGGAATTGGGTTTTTGCTCGAAGGGCAACTCGATGTTGATACCGATGGACTTGGTCCCTCCGTCCTTTGCCCCCTTGTTGGCCGCTTCCATGACGCCTCCGCCTCCGCCGGTTATGATGTTGAAGCCGTTCTTGGCAAGGAGCTTGGCCAGCGCGTAGGTCTTGTCATAGAGATCGTTGCCCTTCTGGCAGCGGGCGCTTCCAAAGATCGTTATCGCGGGGCTGACCTCGTTGAGGTTCTCGAAACCCTCGACGAATTCGGCCATGATATGAAAAAGCCTCCACGATTCCTTGAGGGTCATGTCGTCTATGACGTATTGTTTCTCCATGGTCTCCCCTTTTTACCTTGAGATTTTGGGCGCTGACATATATTATTTACATACAAATTGCTTGTCAAATCAAAACGAAATGGGCGAAATACTGGTCGGAACAAGCGGGTTTTCCTTTGATGATTGGCTAGGAGAGGTGTATCCGCCTGGCACCCGGAAACAGGACATGCTGCCCTACTACGTCAACACGCTGGGGTTCAAGGCCTTGGAAGTGAACTACACGTACTATTCAATGCCGTCGCAGAAGACCATGGAATCCTTCGCGCGGCGGACGACGCCGGACTTCTCTTTCGTCGTGAAGGCGTACAAGGGTATCACCCATTCCGTTGACGAGAATGTGAAGGATACGTGCCGCTTTTTCAGGGAAGGTGTGAAACCCCTGGGGAAGAGCCTGAAGGCGCTTCTCTTCCAGTTTCCCTACATGTTCCTGCCCACGGACGAGAACATCGGCTACCTGCGAAGGATACGGGAAGAGTTCGCGGGATACGAATCGGTCATCGAGTTCCGCAATGCCAGATGGTTCGAAGAGAGGTATTTCGACCTTCTCAGGGAGTTGTCCCTCGGCTTTTGCGTTGTCGACGAACCGAAGCTTAAGGGCCTCATGCCCTTCACGCCGGTCCTTACATCGCGGACGGGGTATTTCCGTTTCCACGGGAGGAACAGGGCGTGGTTCAGGGAGCCCGTCGATGTCCGTTATGATTACCTGTACTCGGAGAAGGAGTTGAGGGGCTTCGTGCAGCCCATAGAGGAGATTGCTTCGGGCACGGAGGGCACGACCTTCGTCTTCTTCAACAACTGCCACGCGGGAAAGGCGGCCAGGAACGCTCAAATGATGATCGAGCTCTTGCGCGAGAAGCCGTCGTTTGGTTCGGCGGCGCGAACCGCTCCCCACAACTGACGGCATCAGGTGATATCGTCCCTGTTGCGGGACCCCGACAAGGAGTCGACATGAACAATGAGATATTCAGGGAATACGACATCAGGGGAAGCGTCGAGCCCGACCTTACCGATGACGTGGTGTTGAGCATTGGCCGTGCCTTCGGGTCTTACATGGCGAAGCTCGGGAAGAAGAAGGCGGCCCTGTGCCGCGATTGCCGGCTCAGTTCCGAACACTACCGCGACCTTCTCGCTGAGGCGATGGTGAAAAGCGGCCTCGATGTTGTCGACGTAGGCCTTGCTCCAACACCGCTTTTTTACTACTCGCTCTTCACTCTCGGCGTGGAAGGCGGCATCATGGTGACGGGAAGCCACAACCCTCCCACCATGAACGGTTTCAAGGTGGCCGTCGACAGGGCGACCCTCCATGGGGACCGGATACAGGACATAAGAAGGATTATCGAGTCGGGAGAGTATGCCGCGGGACAGGGATCGTACCGCGAGTACAAGGACATCGTCAGGGACTACCACGAGTACCTGCGCGGGAACATCAGGCTCACAAAGAGCTTCGACGTCGTTATGGACGCGGGCAACGGCACGGGAGGGGTCGTGGCCGCCCCCATCATGAAAGAGTTCGGCCAGAAGGTGACGGAATTGTTCTGCGACATGGACGGGCATTTCCCCAACCATTTCCCCGACCCCACCGTGGAGAAGAACCTCGTCACGCTGAGGGACACCGTCCGCAGGGAGAAGGCGGACGTCGGCATCGGATACGACGGCGACGCGGACCGGATAGGCGTCGTGGATGAAAAGGGAGGCATCATCTGGGGTGATTACCTCATGCTCATCTATGCCCGGCAGATACTCAAGGAGCACAAAGGGGCGACATTCGTCTCCGAGGTCAAGTGCTCCCGGAACCTCTTCGACGATATCGCGAAACGCGGCGGTGTGCCCATCATGTGGAAGGCGGGACATTCGCTCATCAAGCAGAAGATGAAGGACGTCCACGCCATGATGGGTGGTGAGATGAGCGGCCACATCTTCTTCGCCGACCGTTTCTTCGGATTCGACGACGCGATCTACGCCTCTCTTCGGTTCCTGGAGATAATGGAACAGGATGGAAGGCCCGTGTCGGAGTTTCTCGCTGACCTGCCGAAGACCTATTTTACGCCCGAGATACGTACCGACTGCCCGGACAGTGTGAAGTTCGACGTCGTGCGGGAGCTGACTGAACTCTACCGGTCCCGGTATCCCATCATCGACATTGACGGAGTGCGGGCCGTATTCGACGACGGCTGGGGACTCGTGCGTCCCTCCAACACCCAGCCAATCCTCGTCCTGAGGTTCGAGGCCGAAACACAAAAGGCCCTCGACCGCATCCAGTCAATGGTCATGGAAGACCTGGAAAGGATAATGGAGAGATACAGGTGATGGGTAATAGGTAATGGGTAATAGGAATTAGGAAAAGAAGAATACCATCCGGCTGTTCTGTTTTTCCCATGACCCATGACCCATAACCTATAACCCGCCTTTAGACTGATGATCGATATTCCCCGAAATATTCTCAGGCCCGCGCGGTATATCGGGTGCGAGCCGAACCATGTGAGGAAGGCCCCCGGCGACGTCACGGTGCGGTTCGCCCTGTGCTATCCCGACATATACGAGATAGGGATGTCCTATTACGGGCTCTTTCTCCTCTACGAGATCGCCAACAACGTTCAGGGGGTCTGGTGCGAGCGTTGTTTCGCGCCTTGGGCGGATATGGAGGAGCACCTCAGGAGATCGGGTACCCCGCTTGGGACGCTGGAGTCGAGGACCCCCCTTCACGCGATGGACCTGATAGGGTTTTCACTCACCTACGAGCTCAACGTGACCAACGTCCTCAACATGCTCGCCCTCGGAGGCGTGAGGATACGGGCGGAAGAGCGGGCGGGCAAAGATCCCATCGTCATCGGGGGCGGTCCGCTGATGCTTAATCCGAAGCCGTACGAACGCTTCTTCGATGTCATCGTGGCCGGAGAAGGCGACGATATACTCCCGTCCCTGCTGAAGACGGCACGCGACATGAAAGGGGAACCGCGGGACGGTATCATCAGGGAGATGGCTCGTTCGGAAGGGGTTTATTCTCCCTTTGTTCCTTCGTCACAGGTGAAGCGCCTTTTCGTGAGCGATCTCGATAACACGTACCATCCGGTGCGCCCCCCGATACCCACCGTGGACAGCGTGCACAACCGGCTCAACATCGAGATATCGCGGGGCTGCGGGAACGGCTGCAGGTTCTGCCTTGCCGGGTTTGGCTACCGGCCGTATCGCGAGCGCTCCTTCGAGGCGGTGAAGGCCGTCATCGACGAAGGGCTCCGCCACACCGGTTACGAGGAGATCTCCCTGTTGTCCTTGAGCTCGGGGGACTACCCCTTCCTCTTCGACGTGCTGGAATATGCGAAGAGAACCTATCCTGGCCTGTCCGTGAGCCTGCCCTCCCTCAAGATAGGAAGCATCGGAGAGGACGAGATACGGGCCATGGGCCAGATGGCTCGGACTGGTTTCACCTTTGCCCTCGAGGCCCCGACAGTTTCCCTCAGGTCCCGCCTCAACAAGGACATCGACGTGGACACCCTCGTGGCGCAGTTGCCGCAGCTCAAGACCCTGGGCTGGCGAAGGCTCAAGCTCTACCTCATGGTCGGTTTTCCCTGGGAGACCCGGGATGATCTCCTTGCCATCCGGGACGTGATAACGCCGTTCCGGGCGGCGGGCATGGATGTGAACCTCTCCGTGTCCCCTTTCACACCGAAGCCGCACACGCCTTTCCAGTGGCTCCCCATGGACGAAGAGAGCGTTCTCGCAGAGAAGATCATGTTCATCAAGGACGCGCTGAGGAAGACGGGCGTTCGGGTGCGCTACCGCGACACCTCGGTGAGTATCGTGGAGGGTATCGTGGCGCGGGCGGACGAGCGTCTCGCACCCCTTTTCGAATACCTTCACGACCAGGGGGCGCGCCTCGAAGCATGGAGGGAATTCTTCTCTTTCGAACCATACAGGCGATGGTTCGAGGAGAATTCAGCGGACATAAAGACATACACCGGCAGTCGCGACAGGGCCGAGGGGCTTCCCTGGGATATCGTCGACATGGGTTTTGAGGATGCCTTTCTCGGAAGAGAACTTGAGAAAGCGGGATCAGGGGAGATGACCGTGTCGTGCCTCGCCGGCTGCGCCGGCTGTGGTCTCGGGTGTTCCCTTCCGCAGCGGGCACCCTTTGAGGAGAGGCCCGGGAGGGTCAGCATTTTGGACGCCGCAGCCGAGGTCACGGCTGAAGCCGGTGAGGCCCCGAAGAAGTTCACCTTTCGCTACGGCAAGTACGGTGATGCCCGATACATCGGCCATCTCGACGTCATGAACATCATCGTGAGGGCCATGAAATCCTCGGGTATCAATATGAGGATGAGGGGAAAGTACCACCCGCTTCCGAAGATAGCTCTCACGGACGCCCTTCCGGTGGGTGTGGAAAGCTTCGCCGAATTCATCGAAGTCGAGACGGGCAGCGGTCAAGAGGTGGATGCGTCCACGGTGAGGGCCATCAACAAAAAGCTGCCCTCGGGCATTAAAATGCACGAATTTATTGAAGGTTCTCTAAGAAATGTGGTAAAAGAATACCTGTTCCTGCTCATTGCTGATGCTCCAGTGGAAGACGGACCCACTCTCTGGAGGCGGGCGAAGGACAGGTTTTTCTACGTGTGGCGCGGCAAGGGCGTGAAACAGCTCTGGATGCAGGGCGAATTCACGAGGATCATAAAGGTGGAATCGAGACGAATTGATGGCTTCTGAACTGGTAATCAACGTAACGTACAGCGAAACACGGATCGCTTTCCTGGAAAACGGGACTCTCGTAGAATTCTTCATCGAAAAAAAGAACGATCACAGCATGGTGGGGAGCATCTACAAGGGCAAGGTCGTCAGGATCGTCCCGGGCATGGATGCCGCGTTCATCGACATAGGGCTCGAGAAGTCGGCCTTCCTCTACGTGGGCGATATTATCCTCGACCGTGGGATGTACGAGGAGTTCGACAGCTCCGACTTTCACTTCGAGGCGGGGGAGAGGATCGAGGGCGTCCTCGAGGACGGGCAGGAGCTCATCGTCCAGGTCTCCCGTGAGCCAATCGGGCAGAAGGGGACGCGTGTCACGTCGAAGATCACCCTTCCCGGGCGGCTTTTGGTGCTCATGCCCGGCACGGACCACATCGGTGTTTCCCGGAAGATCGAGGACGAGGAGGAGCGAAAGCGCCTCGCCACGGTGATGAAGGAGATATGTCCCAAGGGGTACGGGCTGATTGGCAGGACGGCGTCGGAGGGCAAGAGCGCCGAGGAACTCGCCACCGACCTCAATTTCCTGAAACGCATCTGGGAGAGCATCCAGGAAAAGGCGAAGGCCACGCGCGCACCGGCCATCCTCCACCAGGAACTGGGCATCATCTTCAGGGTCATCCGCGACCTCCATTCCCACAACCTCAAGAGGATCATTGTCGACGATCAGTACATCCACAGCCGCCTTGAAGAGTTTCTCAAGGAATACCTCCCCGAAGAGGGCTGCGAAGTGATCTATTTCGATGAGCGCGACCCGATATTCGAGGTCTACGGCATCGAGATGGAGGTGGCGAAGCTTCTCCAGCGAAAGATATGGCTGAAATCGGGAGGCTACATAGTCCTCGACTATACCGAGGCCCTCACCGTCATCGATGTGAACACGGGAAGGTACCTGGGCAAGAAAGACCTGGAGGATACCATCCTGAGAACTAATCTGGAGGCTGTCAAGGAGATAGCCTACCAGATACGGCTTCGCAACGTGGGCGGTATCATCATCGTCGATTTCATCGACATGGAGCGTAAGGAATCGCGCGAGATGGTCTTTCAGGCGTTGATGGACACCCTCAAGAAGGACAGGATCAAGACCTTCGCCTATCCCATCAGCGAGCTGGGACTTGTTCAGCTCACGAGGAAGCGCACGCGTCACAACATAGTCAACCTCCTCACCGAAACGTGTCCCAACTGCGAAGGGTCGGGATATGTCAAGTCCCGCCACACGGTCTGCTACGAGGTCCTGAGGGAACTGAGGAGCTCCTGCAGAAAAGGCGAAGGACGGGTCTTCAACATCTATCTCTCTCCCGACGTGGCCGACCTGATGTACGAAGAGGAAAAGAGTTCTCTCGAGCACCTGGAGACCACCTACGGAACAAAAGTGAACCTCATAGCCAATCCCGAGTTTACGATAGACAAGTTCCAGATAGAAGGGATAATGTAGCGGCCGTGAAGACCACAGTTCTCTCTCCCGCCAAAGTCAATCTCTATCTCAAGGTCCTTTCCCGAAGACCCGACGGCTATCACGATCTCCGCAGCCTTGTCGACCTCGTCTCCGTGTACGATACGATACACATCGAGGACATCTCCGGTGAGGAGATCATCATTGATGACGACAGGGGCATCCTTCCCCGGGGCGAGGAGAATACGGTCTACCGCGCCGTTCGGATGCTGCGGGAGGCGGTGGGTGTAAAGAAAGGCGTGCGCGTTTTCATCGAGAAGCGGATACCCATAGGCAGCGGGCTTGGCGGGCCAAGCAGCAATGCCGCCACGGTTCTGAAAGCGCTTTCCGCACGCTGGGAACCGGGGCTAAGCAATGACGATCTCAACGGTATAGGCAGCCGGGTGGGAGCGGATGTCCCCCTCTTTATCCATGGAGAATCCTGCATCATGGAGGGGATAGGGGATGTGATCACACCGGTCCGTCTTCCCCGCATATGGTACGTCATAGTCTACCCGAATGTCAGTGTATCGACGAAGGCCGTGTACCAGGGTCTGAGAATCGTGTTGACAAAGAAGCAAAACGATATTAAATTGATGGAAAATTTTAGTACTCCAAAACAAATCGCGGGCATTCTGGAAAACGATCTGGAGCACGTCGCCTTAACGCTATGTCCGCAGATCCAGGGAATAAAGGATGCATTGAAAGGGACAAACACCCTCGGTTCGCTGATGAGCGGAAGCGGTTCATCGGTGTTCGCTGTCTTCGAGAATGAACACGATGCGACTCAGGCATCGTTGGTATCGGCAATAAGGAAGATGGGTACTGTTTTTGTTGCGCACAGCGTGCAGGGAGGGGTAAACTAATGGAGATTACGGATGTAAGGATATT